>JAAHIC010000284.1 GCA_010671965.1 Leptolyngbya sp. SIO4C5 | reverse complement strand
TCTAGCGCTTTGTTTAGGTAATAGTAGTAGGTCTGCATTTTGGCCATAATTTGCAGCTCTAGTACATTCACTTTCTCAGAGAATAGAATATGAGTTAGGCCACCGCCATACGCGCCTACCACTGTTTCAGCATCATAAAACAGCTCAATTTTTTCTGTGAGTGAATAATCTTCTAGGCAATAACGCTTAAATCCAAACTTTTCTAGAGCCGCAAACAGTTCCGGTTCGTTGAGGATGTGGCGTTTTTTCTGGCTGCTAGCAGATTTAGCGCGGGAGATATAAATGCGATGGCATCTTTTAGACGGGCGGTGAGGTAAGAAGGTTTCGCGTATTTTTTGAATATAGGCAGCGGGTAAATAGCCACAGCCAAACTGAGTTAAAAAAGTGGGTAAAATCAGTTTTTCTAACCGATAAAGTCGTCCTGGTTCTAGCTTGACCTGCTTGACATTAGCCGGTATGAGTTGAGGCACCATCAAGGTTTCTACTTCTGCCAAGGGTTCGGCGTAGAGCAGCTTAATCTCGTCAATTTGAGCATAGGCCGGGTCGTTGAGTAAAAAGCAGCGAGGCACTAAGTCAATAATTTTGTGATAGTAGCCGTTCGGCAATCCCTGATAGATGCTGGAATAGCCGGGAATAGTCTCAACGGGGGCTTCGCTAAACTTGCGACGAACAAAGTTTTTGTTCAAGAATGCCCCTGCCATCGTAATCAAATCTATGTGGGGATAAATTGACTCTGCTAGGATCTGGCGCGATGGCGTCAACACCACGCCGTTACCGGGTTCAAATAGAACATTTTCTACCACAGTGGAATAAATGTTCTGAGCCGTGTAAGTTTCTCCTGCTAGGTAGGTAAAGGGGTCATCAAACGGCGGCATTATCTTGACTTCGGGCGTCGCCACTGTTTCCTGCGGCAAATAGTGTTTAGGATGATTTGGGCCGTAGGCTTGGTCAACGGTGATAGTTTCAAGCAGCAGCTTTACAGAGGGATTTAAAACAAGCTGACTGTACCAAGGTCGAATTAGGGGCTTGATTAAGTTGCTGGCCCTATCAACAGCGCGGTGGATAGGTAAAGTAGCTGATCCCATGTGTGTTGCTCGAACCTCTCAAACTTGGGTTGACTGAAGCATTGGGTTAAACAATAGATACCAGCCGCTGGCTGAGAATCTGACAAAAGTCCTGAAGGAACGGGTCAATGGACCGCTGGGGAGAATAGATTTTGTCCAAATAGCGGCTGGTATAGGTAAATTGAGCCGGTAGGGGCTGTCCGGCTGGCAGGTGGAGTTCAATCGGCTGTCCCAACTGTGCCATCACCCGCTGGACTCGCTGAGCTAGCGCCCGAATGCTGAGGGTTTCCGGCCCTGCTACATGCAGTAGCGGCAAGCGATCGCGATGGTCAATAGCGGCAGCGATCGCCGCGCACAAGTCCTCAACAGCAATAAAGTTGCGCTGCTGATAGCCGGGTGTTTTGAGAACGATTTGCCTCTGCTCAACGGCATCGCGGCAGAAGGCGAGAGGGGTCAACGTCCAGCGATGGCAGCGATCGATATCGGCAGGAATGCCAAAAAAGTTGCTAGGCCGCACGACTAATCCTTGAATGCCGTGCTGTTGAGCGTAAAGCCGCACATACTCTTCTGCTTGAAGATGGCTTAAACCATAATCATTCACGGGTTGGGGCTGACTGGTTTCGTCAATTACCCCTTGAGGATTGCCGAAGACGTGAAAGGTTGATAAGTAAACAAATTTGGCAATCTGATTGCGACGGCAAAACTCCAGCGCGGCTCTAGTTCCCGCTACGTTTTGGCTAATACTGCGATAGGGTTGCTCTCTACAGGTAACCTCATGGGCAGCGGCGGCATGAATGAATAGATCTGCGGGTGCAGAGAGCTGCTGCTGCTCTAACCTCGCTGGCTGATCTAAATCAATGACCAGATCAGCGCCAGTCTGACGTGAGGCTTTGAGTACCTGCCAGCCTTGAGCCTGAAAATATCGGCAGGCGATGCCGCCAAAATAACCGTTGGCTCCAGAGATGAGAACTGTTTTAGGCATGAGGGGTAGGGGCTAAACGTTTGCGGCTGCTAGAGGAGCCGCATAAGTAAAGGGGCTTTCGAACTCGGACAAGGTCGGAAAAGCTTGATCTCGGCCTGAGAGAATGGGTTCAGCGCTGGGCCAGGGAATGCCTGCCGAATCCCAGCGAATGCCAGCATCATGTTCCGGCGAATACACAGTTGAGACCCGGTAGAGCATGGTGGCCTGCTCACTGATGGCATAAAAGCCATGCGCTAGACCTGGGGGAATGTAGAGAGCGATCGCGTTTTCGGCGCTGAGCGTAAACGTGGCAAACTGGCCGTAGGTCGGTGAACCCAGCCGCAAATCGACCACCGCATCTAGCACCTCGCCTGCCGTACAGTAAACCAGCTTGACGTGATCTTGGGGAGGGAGCTGAAAGTGCAAACCTCGCAGGACATTTTGGCGGGAATGAGAATAATACTCTTCAGCAAAGTGGGTGTGCAGCCCGTGCTGCTGAAAAATTTCCTGATGGAACGTTTTCACAAAGCTGCCGCGCTGGTCGGTAAAAATGCGCGGATGTATCTGATAGCAGCCTGGAATTGGGGTGGGTTTGATATCCACGGTAATTTAGATTGAGCCTGAGCTGAAAAAAGCAGGAAGAAAGATGCGGTGAGGAGAATCAGCCAAAAGTCCAGAGTTTACTCAAAATCTAGAATCAGAGACCGAGCCCCTCACCTCTCTGAGATCGCTAGCGACTGCGGCAGAAGTCTCGAATGGTGGCGGTTGTGTAACGCAGCATTTCTTCGGTTAGCCCTGGGTAAAGGCCAATCCAGAAAGCGCCCTGCATGACGCGATCGCTGTTGGTGAGTTCGCCGACAACTCGGTAGTTGAGTCCCTGATAAAGCGGCTGACGCACCAGGTTGCCGCCAAACAGCAGCCGGGTACCAATGCGATTGGCTTCTAGGTGCTGGACTAGCTCATTGCGGCTAAAGGGTGCCTCTTCTCGTACGACCAACAGATAGCCGAACCAGCTCGGTTCAGAATTTTCAGTCGCCTGAGGCAGCACCAGCACGTCCTGCAGATCTTGTAGCTGGGCTGAAAGAAACTCAAAGTTTTGTCGCCGCTGGTCAATAAAGCCAGGTAACTTATCAAGCTGAGCACACCCGACTGCCGCCTGCATGTCGGTCATTTTTAGGTTGTAGCCGACGTGGGAGTAGGTGTACTTGTGGTCATAGCCAAAGGGCAATGTGCCCAGCTGCCAACCAAAGCGCTTGTTGCAGGTATTGTCTACGCCTGGCGGACACCAGCAGTCGCGGCCCCAGTCCCGGAAAGATTCGACAATTTTGCGGAGGCGAGCATCGCTGGTAAGCACGGCACCGCCTTCACCCATGGTCATATGATGGGCCGGGTAAAAGCTGACGGTGGAGAGATGCCCAAATGTACCCGTTCGCTTGCCGTCATAAAGGCTGCCTACCGCGTCGCAGTTGTCCTCAATCACCCAGAGATCGTGCTTCTGGGCAAACTCCATCACCGCTTTGAGATTGAAGGGGTTACCTAAAGTATGGGCCACCATAATGGCGCGGGTCTTGGGCGAAAGGGCTGCTTCTAGCTGGCTAACATCGATGTCATAAGTGCCCAACTGCACGTCTAAAAAGACCGGCACTAGCTGATTTTGAAAAATGGGATTCACGGTTGTGGGAAATCCAGCAGCTACCGTAATCACCTCGTCTCCTGGCTTGAGCTGCTTATCGCCCAGTTTGGGTGAGGTCAAGGCGGATAGGGCCACCAGGTTGGCTGATGAACCAGAGTTGACCAGCAGACAGTGTTTTACGCCCATCCATTCGGCAAAGCGGCGCTCAAACTCAGCCGCATATCGCCCGGTCGTCAGCCAAAAGTCCAGGGAGGAATCTACTAGCTTGAACAGCTCCTGCTCGTCAAAAACCTTGCCCGAAACTGGCACATAGGTTTGCCCAGGGGCAAAAGCTTTAGCCTGAAATTTGTAGTCGTAGTAGCGCTGTACCGCTGTCAGCACCTCGGCGCGAAGCTCCTGCTCAGGATTGGGGGGTTGTACGTTAGTCGGACGGGAGATGGATTGGGTCATGACAGCTTTCTATCTACAGTAAATTAGGCACCAGCGGCGATCGCTGATTTGCTTGCTTTGATATCAGCTTCGTATTGCTGAATTTGTTCTAGGGTGAGTTGCCGAAAAGCCTCAGTGTCTGAGACTGATAGCTGATCGGCTTGGTGATACCAGTTCACCGTTTCCTTGAGCGTGCGCTCAAAGTTCCAAGCTGGCTGCCAGCCAAGGGCGTGGTAGGCTTTGTCCGTCACGAGGTTGAGCAACTTGGCCTCGTGTACGGCATGGGGATCGGACTGATCTGTCCACTCGCCCGGCCAGTGGAGCAAAATTTGCTCTACTAAATCCTTGACAGGACGATTGGAAGATAGGGCAGGACCAAAATTAAAGGCCCCGCGTAAAACCTGAGCCGCTTCCCCAGGAGCGACCAGCGTTTCATAAAGCCGCTGGCCGAGCAGCAAATAGCCGCCTAAGGGTTCTAACACATGCTGCCAAGGACGGGTAGCGCGAGGGTTCCGCACGGGAATAGGCTGCTGCCGAGACAGCGATCGCATGGCATCAGGCACAATTCGATCTTCGGCCCAGTCACCGCCACCAATCACGTTGCCAGCGCGGGCACTGGCAATGGCCACGCAGCCGTGGGGCTTTTCAAAGAAGGAATTACGCCAAGAGGCGATCGCCAGCTCGGCAGCCGCTTTGCTAGAGCTGTAAGGATCGTGACCGCCGAGGGGATCATGCTCTCGATAGCCATAAAGCCACTCACGATTTTCATAGCACTTATCAGTGGTGATAAATACCGCCGCGCAGGGCTGAGTACAGTACTTCAGTGCCTCTAGCAGATGAATTGTGCCCATGACGTTGGTGTTCCAAGTCGCCATCGGCTGGACGTAGGAGCGTCTGACGAGGGGCTGGGCTGCCAGGTGCAGCACGATATCCGGCTGCGTCTCTTCAACTAGCGCCTGCACTCGCTGCGGCTGGCGAATATCCCCAATATGGTGGTTAATCTCGCTGGCGAGACCAAGCTGGGTAAAAAGAGCCGGAGTGGTTTCAGGCTCTAGGCTAAGACCAATGACTTTTGCCCCCAAGTGTAAAAGCCACAGTGTTAGCCAAGATCCCTTAAAGCCCGTGTGGCCGGTGACTAAAACCCGTTTGCCTTGCCAAAAAGTCTTCATTTCCATATCTGCCAGGGAGCCTTGCCGCTATGGTGCAACTTGTTGAGCAGCTCTAATTCACGGTAGGTGTCCATGCACTGCCAGAAGCCGTCATGCTTGTAGACAGCCAGCTCACCCAGTGCGGCGAGGGTTTTCAGCGGCTCGGCCTCAAACACGGTGTCATCGCCCTGGATTAAATCCAATACTTTGCGATGCAGTACGAAGTAGCCGCCATTGATCCAGCCCGTACTGGTCTGTGGCTTCTCTTGAAAATAGGTGACTAAGTTGTCTTCAATCACCAGCTCGCCAAAGCGGGAAGCCGGTCGTACCGTCGTCATCGTCGCTAGCTTGCCGTGGCTGTAGTGATAGTCCAGCAGCTTAGCGATGTCAACGTCACAAACCCCATCGCCATAGGTACCCAGCACAATATCGCTGTCCATTTTGTCGATGTAGGCCCCCAGTCGCTTCAGCCGGCCGCCCGTCATCGTCTCTTGCCCGGTGTCGACCATCCAAACTTTCCAGTTTTCTTCGTGGCCGTTGTTGAGCTTGGTCACTTTCTTATCGCCTAGCTCTAACAGAACGTCGTTATGGTTCCAGTCGTAGTTAAAGAAGTATTCGCGAATCATCTGCCCTTTGTAGCCCAGGCAGAGCATAAAGTTCTGAAACCCGTAGTGAGCGTAGGTCTTCATGATGTGCCAGATCATGGGGCGATCGCCCACCATAACCATAGGCTTGGGCCGAAATTCAGTTTCTTCTTTGAGGCGGGTTCCCTTACCGCCACAGAGGATGGCAACAGGAATTTGAGAAATATCGGGTGTGCTAGACATGATATTAAAACCAATAACAACAGGCTGAACGTTGCGCCTTTAGCAGAAATTTATTGGCAAGAGCACAGTATAGAGTTATGACAAATAAGGTAAAGCAGTGAACAACTGCCTCAGTAATTTTGCTCAAATAAACCGCCGGGTTTATTCCTGGCTCAGGGACATTATTGAATACAGGCTCTCAAGCACTGGGAATCTTGAGAGCCTGTATTCAATA
>JAAHIC010000283.1 GCA_010671965.1 Leptolyngbya sp. SIO4C5 | reverse complement strand
TATCGCCAGAGCAGCTAGAATCTGAGGTTAGCTGCTAAGCTAATAGCCATCTACAACCGGGCTATCTGGCCCTAATCGTTTTAATTTTAGCGATGATGCGACTGCGTGCGTTTTTAGGATTGAGTCTGCTGCTGTTAGCGGGCTGTGGCGGCGGCGATCGCCCTGCTTCTGAATCGGCTGTCTCCTCTCAGGCGGCGGCAGATAGCACTCTCAGACTGCTCTACTGGCAAGCCCCCACCATCTTGAATCCCCACCTTTCCAGCGGCTTCAAGGATGCCGAGGCCAGCCGCATCACGTTAGAACCGCTCGCCAGCTTTGACGCCGAAGGGAACTTGGTCCCCTTCCTAGCGGCAGAAGCTCCCACATTGGAAAATGGCGGCGTCGCCGCAGACGGGAAATCGGTTACCTGGAAGCTGAAGGAAGACGTCACCTGGTCAGACGGCGAGCCTTTTACCGCTGAAGACGTAGTTTTCACCTACGAATTCATTACCGATCCAGAAACCGGTAGCACCACGGCCGGTACCTACGAGGTGATTGAGAGCGTCGAGGCCCTAGATGACTATACGGTGCAAATCAACTTCACAGAAACGAATCCGGCCTGGTTTCTGGTTTTCACCGGGACTGAGGGCATGATCCTGCCCCAGCATTTATATCAAGATTATTTAGGCACTCAGGCCCGGGAAGCCCCGGCCAATCTAATGCCCGTCGGCACTGGCCCCTATCAGGTAACTGAGTTTAGGCCAGGGGACATGGTGATCTATGAACCCAACCTTAACTACCGGGAAGCCGACCAGCTTGCGTTTGAGCAGGTAGAGCTAAAGGGTGGCGGCGATGCCACCTCAGCGGCGCGGGCGGTGCTGCAAACCGGGGATGCTGATTTTGCCTACAACATTCAGGTGGAAGCCCCGATTCTCAAACAGCTTGAAGCCGCCGGCGCGGGAGAAGTGGTGGCCGGGTATGGCGCTTTGGCCGAGCGGATTGAGCTGAACTTTACCGATCCGAACCAGGCTACCGCCGATGGGGAGCGATCCAGCGTTGAGTTTCCGCACCCATTTTTTACCGATCCGCAGGTGCGGCAGGCGTTTAATTTGGCGATCGATCGCGAAACCATTGCCGAACAGCTTTACGGGCCAACGGGCCGACCTACGGCTAATTTCCTCGTCGCGCCAGAGCAGTTTAATTCTGACAGTACCGACTACGTGTATGACTTAGAAGCGGCGGCTGAGCTATTGGACAGGGCAGGCTGGCAAGATACCAACGGCGACGGCATTCGCGACAAAGACGGCGTGGAAATGTCAGTGCTGTTTCAAACTTCAGTGAATCCGGTACGACAGAAGACGCAGGAAATTATCAAGCAGTCTCTAGAGTCTATTGGCGTAGAAGTAGAGCTGAAAAGTGTTGATCCCACCATTTTCTTTTCCGGCGATCCGGCCAGCACAGAGACTATTGAGCATTTCTACGCTGACATGCAAATGTTCACCACCGGCAACACCAACCCTGACCCCGGTGCCTACATGAAGACCTACACCTGCGGCGAGATTGCCCAAAAAGAGAACAACTGGTCAAAGCAAAACTATCCCCGCTACTGCAATCCGGCCTACGACGACCTGTGGCAGCAGTCTACTGCAGAGCTAGACCCAGAAACCCGCCGCGAGCTGTTCATGCAAATGAACGATTTGCTGGTGAATGAAGCGGTCGTGCTGCCCATTGTGCATCGGGCCGATGCCGATGCGGTGGGCGGCCAGCTAGAGGGGGTAGAGATCACTCCCTGGGATTTGCATACCTGGAATATCGCCGACTGGCGACGCCCTTAAGGCTGCGCAACGACCTTGTTAGCTACCGTCAGGGCGGTTCGCAAACCGCCCCACTCTGCAGGGTCAATACAGGCTCCCAGTTGGCTAAAACCGCTAAACCGCCGTCCGTTCGGCGCTGGCTGCTAACATTTCCTCTCGTTGAGGATGGAGGCTAGCCCCTTGCTGCATCGCCGCGTAAAGCCGATTGAGCGCATTGATATAGGCCTGGGTTGAGGCCACCACAATATCGGTATTGGCGGCATGACCAGAGAACAGGCGATCGCCGTACCGCAGCCGAATTGTCACCTCACCAATGGCGTCAATACCAGCGGTAACAGACTGCACCGAGTATTCAATTAGCTCATTGGGAATATCCACCACGCGGTTGACCGCTTTATAGACGGCATCGACTGGGCCAGTGCCGATGGCGGCATCGGTCAGCTCAGTACCATCCGGCGTTCTCAGCGTGACGGTAGCCGTGGGTTTAGCATGATCGCCGCAGGAAACCTGCACCAGCTCTAGATGAAAATGCTCCGGGGCCTGGAGGGTTTCGTCATTGACAATCGCTTCAATGTCGCGATCGCTGATTTCTTTTTTCTTATCGGCCACCTCTTTGAAACGGATAAAGGCCCGGTTAAGCTCCTGATCCGCTAGCTCGTAGCCCAGTTCCCGCAGCCGCGAGCGGAAGGCATTGCGCCCAGAGTGCTTGCCCAACACAATCAGGTTGTCGTTGAGGCCGATGGACTGGGCGTCCATAATTTCGTAGGTGAGGCGGTTCTTCAGCACGCCGTCCTGGTGAATGCCCGATTCATGCGCAAAGGCGTTTGCTCCCACAATGGCCTTGTTGGGCTGCACCAGCATTCCGGTCAGGTTAGAGACGAGGCGAGAGGTTTTGTAAATCTGCTGAGAGTCAATGTTGGTCAGCGGTTCTTCCGAATCAGCGGGTCGGCCCAGGAACGGGTTATAAAACTGGCGGCGTACGTACAGCGCCATCACCAGTTCTTCCAAAGCCGCATTCCCCGCCCGTTCGCCAATGCCGTTGATCGTACATTCGAGCTGCCGCGCCCCGTTCTTGACCGCTTCTAAAAAATTAGCTACGGCTAAACCTAAGTCATTGTGACCGTGGACTGAGATGATGGCCTGATCAATATTGGGTACATTTTCCTTGATGCCGCGAATCAGGCCGCCAAACTCGCTGGGCGTCAGGTAGCCCACTGTATCAGGAATGTTGACCGTAGTTGCGCCAGCCGCGATCGCCCGTTCTAACACCTGGTAGAGAAATTCTGGCTCAGAACGTCCGGCATCTTCCGGCGAAAATTCCACATCGGGGGTGAAAGACTTGGCATAGGCTACCATTTCCGCCGCGATCGCCAGTACCTCTTGCCGTGACTTGCGCAGCTTGTGCTGCATGTGAATATCGGAGGTGGCAATGAAGGTATGGATACGACCTTTAGCCGCCGGAGCGATCGCCTTAGCCGCCGCCTCAATATCTTGCTTGGTGGCTCTGGCTAGACCGCAGATAGTAGGTCCTGTCTCCGTACCGACCGCCGCTGCAATTTTCTGCACCGCTTCAAAATCACCAGGGCTAGCGAAAGGAAAGCCCGCCTCAATAATGTCAACGCCGAGTCGAGCTAGTTGCCGCGCGATTGTCAACTTCTCATCAACGTTTAGCGTAGCGCCTGGTGACTGCTCACCGTCTCGCAGGGTAGTATCAAAGATTAAAATCCGCTCAGGACTCGGTTGTTGACTCATAGGATCTTCAGCTCTCAATAGACAGGAAGCAACTCTGTTTATTTTAGACCCTGGCTTTTGGTTATTTATCAACTAATCTTGACAGCTCCTTTTCGTTTTGGAGCCTGTCAGCTATCAGACTTCTCGATGTAGAGTCGGATATCGTTTAGGTCGATGTAGCGATCAGTGGCATTGCGCAGTTCTCTCGCAATCATGCCTTCAGTGGAAACGACGGTAATGTGCGTGTTCTTAGATCGCAGCAGCTCAATGGCCCGCTCAAAATCGCCGTCGCCGCTGAACAATACCACTCGGTCGTACTGCTCAACTGTGTTGAACATATCCACCACAATTTCAATGTCCAGATTCGCTTTTTGGGAATAGCGGCCTGAATTGTCGTCATAATATTCTTTGAGAATTTTAGTGCGAACCGTGTAGCCTAGACTAATCAAGGCGTCTCGAAAGCCTCGCTGATCCTGCGGATCTTTCAGTCCGGTATACCAAAAGGCATTGACCAAAGTAGTGCCTTCTAGCTCGGTCACAAAATACTCTAAAACCTTTTTAGGGTCAAAAAACCAGCCATTCTTCTGCTGGGCATAGAACATATTGTTGCCATCGACAAATATGGAAAGACGATCTAAAGAATGACTAGCCATAAATAATGAAATAATTTTAATTTAGGTGACAGATTAATTATTTTTAATACGGGCTTGCTAATGACTTAAATCCCGCCAGTTAACAAGAAGTTAGTAACCCAGCATCTTGAAAAAATGCCATCCTTGAGAAAATAAGCTTTCTACTGTGAGCTGAGCGACCCTGCGGTCAGCCTAGAGCCAAAAGGTTAGAATTTTTGCTTAGACAGTTCGATACCCCAGCAGCTAGAGCAGGCTGCTAGTTGTCAAGCTGTTAATCAAGATGAAGCTATTATTTAGAGAGAATTTTTCAATAAGCTGACTGAATTAAAGACGTAAGTTTTACGATATGACGGTCAAATGTGAATAGTTTTAAACATATCTTTAACTATTATAGGCACTTTTACTCGGAATCTCAGGAATATATTGGCTTTCAAAAATTAATCCTATTCAGGGGGACGCTCAGCCGCCGATGACAGTTTCTTCCAAACCAAAGCCAGCCTCTACTCCCAAAAACAGTCGTTCAACTCGCTCTGGGCTTAGCTTAGAGCTATCGCGCTGGACTTATTGGTTTACCGGTTTTTGGCTGCTCTTGGTGGCGGCAGCAGCCTTTTTCGATGCGCCGCTGATCAAGCTGTTAGAGCATCAAAGCCAAACCCTGTTCTTTGAACTGAGAGGCCCCGTTGCCCCACCGCCGGATATTGTGCTGCTAACGATTGACGATGAATCCCTGAGTCAGGGTGAACACTATCTCAGCGATCCGGCAGCCTATGATGATTTAGAACCGATTCAGCAATGGCCTTGGCAGCGCCGGGCCTATGCGATCGCGCTGGAAAAACTTTTATCTGCCGGAGCTAGGGCGGTGGCCCTAGATATTGTGATATCGCTGCCGAGCAGCTATGGCCCTGCTGATGATCAGGCTTTAGCCTCGGTACTCCAGCGCTACGGCGATCGCGTTGTGCTAGCTGCCACCTATGGCGAAATCGACATGGCCCAGGGACAGGTAACGAAGCCAACCCTGCCCCTACCTGAACTTCTAGACACGCCTATTCAGGTCGGTGCGATTCACTTTCCGCTGGAAACAGACAGCCGCATTCATCGCCAAGGACGGCAGTTTATTCAGGAGCAAGCTCAGCGCAACGCGGATTTAGATCAGGTAAGCGAACTCACTGACGCTATCACCTCGGCGCTTAGCTTTGCCGAAGCTACCTTGAAAGCGGCCCAGATTGACTATCCACCTATTAAGGGCGAACACATTTACTTTCACGGCCCAGCTAAAACCTTTGAGCAAATTCCCTTTTGGTATGTCATAGACGAAGACCCTTGGCGCAATAAGCTAGACTCTGGCGCTTACTTTAAGAACAAAATTGTTCTAATTGGCTCAACGGCCCAGCTACATCAGGACTTTCATGCGGCTCCTTTTTCTAAAAGTCTGTTCTATCCAGAACCGATGTCCGGACTGGAGATTTTGGCGAATGATTTAGCCACCCTGCAGCAGGGTAAAAGTGTTTGGGTGCTATCCGATCAGCCCTGGCAGCGAGGCAGCAGTGTCCTCATTGTTGGCGCCGTTTTTGGTATTTTGCTCAGCCGCTGCCGCCGCCCGCTCATCCGTGTCTTGTGTACTGGTGGTGCCATCTTGGTATGGATTACGCTGGGATTTGGCTGCTTCGTAGCCTTTAATCTGTTTATCCCGATCACGTCTCCAGCTCTAGCGATCGCCGTCATTGGCAGTTCCAGCCTTTTTGCCAGCCTGGTGGGCGATCAGTTCAAGAAGCAAAAGCTCCGCAGCACCCTGGCCCAGTATGTCACCTCACCCATCGTGCAGGAGATTATCAGCCAGCAGGATGAGTTTCAAGACCTGCTAGAAGTGCGAGAAGCTCAGGTAATTGGCAAGGTTTTGGGCGATCGCTACCAGGTAATGAAGCTTTTAGGCTCTGGTGGCTTTGGTGAAACCTACGTGGCTCACGACCTACAGCGACCTCACTACCCTACCTGCGTGGTCAAACAGCTCAAGATTGTCAGCGACAACCCCAAGATGCATCACCTAGCCCAGCGACTCTTCACAGGTGAAGCCGAAACCCTGGAAAAACTAGGTCAACACGATCAGATTCCTCGACTATTGGCCTCAAAGTAGGCCAGTAGTCGAGGAATCTGATCGA
>JAAHIC010000282.1 GCA_010671965.1 Leptolyngbya sp. SIO4C5 | reverse complement strand
CAATCAGTTCTCCCTAGTAGATTGGGCAGTAGATGTATCAGGCGGAGCCTTGCTGAATTCTTGGCCTGATATCCAAACTGGCAGGCATCAGACCGACAAAATTCTTTTTGTATCCTCAAAAGCCTGGGCCGTTTTTCCCGATGTCAAAGAAAATGGCGACTTCACGCTAGCTCAGATGATTACATTTGGCAGAACTTCTCAGAAAAATTTAAAAATGTCCTGACTTCGTGCAATTTGGCTGCCATAGCTAATAAGTTGCTGAGGAAAAATTAGGGATGAGCGATCTAGCTTTATTAGCGGCCCAGCTGTTCGCAGAGCAAAATTTGCAACAGGCCAATCAGGCTATTCTGACAGCTGAAATTGCGCCGATTGCAGAGGCCGCGATCGCTCCTCAGCCCCAACCCCTTGCCAGTGCGATCGCGCCTACTACGGCTTCTCGGCCTCACTTCAGCTTGCCGCTGCTAGCCGTTCAGCTCTATCAGTCGTTTTCCCCCTTAGGGCGAAGCGGGTTAGGAATTAGAAACGCGATCGCTCAGGTCAACTCGCCGTTTCCGGCTCAGCCACCAGAGCTAACGCCGCCTACCCTAGAGCAGTTACTTCAAGGCATTGCGGGCGATCGCCCTGCGCCGTCGCCTGCCGAAGTCACGCCGCCGCGCCGCCAGCCGATTCAGACGGCTCCTCAGCTTAGCCGCCTGCAGACATTGCAAACCCCTGTAGAGACGCTACCTCGGTTCGTCGGGCCACGGCCCCAGTCAGGCAGCCAGCTTTTTCAGCAGCGCCACGCTGCCCTGCAGCAGGGCAAGCTCTATACGCGCCTAACGCCCAACGAGTTTCAGGCCCAGTGGGCCAATGCTACCTGGCAGCCCGCCTATGACCACTGGAAACAGCTCCTAGCCCAGGAAGCGCGGGCAATGGCGACGGGGCAGGGGCAAAATCGCCTCACCGTCGTGGTGGGGGACTCCCTCAGCCTGTGGCTGCCGCCGGAATGGCTGCCCACCGACCAGTTCTGGCTCAATCAGGGAATCTCTGGCGATACGACAGCGGGAATTCTGCAGCGGCTTTCAGCCTTCGACCAGACCCGACCGACCACGATTCACCTCATGGCAGGCATCAATGATCTGAAAAACGGGGCCAGCGATGCTGAGGTCTTGAACAACCTGCGGCAAATCGTGCAGCGCCTGCGGCAAAGCCATCCCCAAGCTCGCATTGTCGTCCACTCTATCTTGCCAACGCGCTTAGCCAGCCTGCCCAGCGATCGCATTGCCGCGCTCAATCAGCACATTGCGGCCATGACCACGCAGGAAAACGCGGCTTTTCTCGACCTCCAGCCCAGCTTTAAGGACGAGCAGGGCATTCTCCGCCGCGAACTCACCACCGACGGCCTCCATCTCAGCCCCCAAGGCTACCGGGTCTGGCAGGTAGCCCTAGCAGCTCTCTAATAGCCGCAAGCTAATAACCGCAATCTACCGAACAGGCAGCAAGTTTGAGTCTATGGGATCGCGGATTGGGAACTAAGTTTTGCAACCAAGGCTTCTACCCGTTCCTGGATCTCGTCGCGTACACGCGGAAAAATTTCGGGCTGTTCTGCCGGATCATCTAGCTGCCAGTCGTCAAAGTAGTCACGGGTCAGCCACGCTGGCGGCAAATTGACGCCGCAGCCACAGAGCGAGACGACTGCGTCAAAATCATCTGGCTGGAATTCACTCAAAGCATTGGAAGTCTGATCGCTGATGTCGATACCGATTTCTTGCATGGTGGCGATCGCTTCGGGGCGTACCTGACTGGCTTCCAAACCAGAGCTAATCGCCTCAATTTTGCCTGCCCCCAAGGTTTTTGCAAAGCCCTCGGCCATTTGGGAACGAGACGAATTCTTTTTACACACAAACATGACGCGCTTCATGGCAAATAAGATCTCCTGGCTAAAGAAAGTAAGTTCACAGTTGCCAACTTTCACAAGCGCTAGCCCCAGGGTCGAGCGCAGCGCGGATCGCTGAGGGTGGCTTTTTCTGGCTCGCGGGGAAACCAAAAGGCAGTGCGCTTACACACTTCCACCAGCATCAGCATCAGCGGCACTTCAATCAGCACCCCAACTACGGTAGCTAGGGCGGCTCCGGAGTTGAGACCAAATAGGGTGACAGCAGTGGCGATCGCCACCTCAAAGTGATTACTAGCACCAATCAGAGCGGCGGGCGCGGCGTCTTCGTAAAACAGGCCCAGTTTCTGCGCCGCGACGTAGGTAATTAGAAAAATAAAGTTGGTCTGAATGAACAGCGGTACCGCAATCAGCAAAATATGCAGCGGATGACGCACAATCAGATCGCCTTTGAAGGCAAATAGCAGCACCAGGGTAATGAGCAAAGCAGCGATCGAAACCGGGCTGAGATATTTCAAAAACACGGTTTCAAACCAGGCTTTACCTTTATGGCGCAAAATCCAGGTGCGGGAAACGGCCCCCGCCAGCAGCGGCAGACCGACATAGACCAGCACCGACAGCACAATTGTCTCCCAGGGCACTGCCAGGTTGTTGGCTGACAGTAGCCAGCGGCCCAGCGGCGCATAGAGAAACAGCATGGCTAAGGAGTTGATGGCCACCATGACCAGCGTGTGGCCCTGATTGCTAAACGACAGATAGCCCCACATCAGCACCATCGCCGTACAGGGGGCAATCCCTAGTAAAATGGCTCCGGCAATATAGGAATCGGCCAGGAAAATCTCCACCCCGCGAATAATTTCGGTTCCAGCCAGCAGCGGGCGAAACAGCCAGCCCAAAAAGAACTGGGCAAACAGCACCATCGTAAAAGGCTTGATCAGCCAGTTCACCACCAGGGTCAACAGGACGGGCTTAGGCGTTTGGGCCGCCTTCTTCGCCTGACCAAAATCAATTTTCACCATGATGGGATACATCATGAAGAACAGGCAGACCGCGATCGGGATAGACACCTGATAGAGGCTCAGCGCATCTAAGGCGATCGCAATTCCGGGAAACAATCGCCCCAGCAGAATGCCGACCACAATGCACAGCGCTACCCAAACCGTGAGATAGCGCTCAAAGAAGCTGAGCGTCCCCCCCGCCTGCACCGCTTTGGGATTCACGTTGGCTTGGTGCATACTCATTCCATTCTCTGACATCTTGCAAAATCACTCCGCTAAAAGCCCTCCCGCAGCGGCCCAGCCGTCCTCGTCGTGACTGCCCTTAAATGCCAATCTGCATCACCTTCATCATTTCAAAAAAACTTGATTTGTCAAGCAAAAAAAAGTTTGGCTGAGCCAAGTTTGGCACCTGCTAAGCCTCCGGCGGGCAGGCTCTAGCGGGCAAAATCGGGCTGAAGCGGCGAAACTCAGCCAAATACTGTTCCAGCAGCACGAGCTGAGGCAGGTTGAGGCTGTAGTATATCCAGCGACCTTCCTGGCGGGCGCGAATCAGCTTCGCTTCCTTCAGGCTCTTGAGGTGAAAGGAAAGCTTGGACTGTGCCACATTAAGGCGATCGCACAAATCGCAGACGCACATCTCTTGTGTTCTCAGCAGTTCAATCACCTGCAATCGCAGCGGATCGGCCAGCGCCTTGAAGCCGGAAATAACTTCTGTCGATGCAATTTGGAGCGTCTCTGTCATCAAGTTTATTTGAAATATTTTTTGGATTGCCCTGGATGACAACAGTGTAGCAAGAGCGGCAAAATTCTCAGACAGCCCAGAATTTTCACTCTGCCGTTGGCTCTTTCCAGCACAAAACCACGCTATTCAGACCTCAGAGGACTAAAATTGGATGACTCACCCTTTGACTGAAGCGATTTTCACCCATGAGGTCTTATCTAGCCGCCGCCCTGCAGTTGACGAGCCTACCCGACTTAGAACACAACCTGGCTCAGGCCGAAGAACTAATTGATCTGGCGGTGCGGCAGGGGGCAGAGCTGATTGCCCTGCCGGAAAATTTTTCATTTTTGGGGGACGAAGCTCTGAAGCTAGAGCGAGCCGCCGTCATTCATCAGCTCAGCGAAAAGTTTTTAAAGACGATGGCGCAGCGCTACCAGGTGACAATTCTGGGGGGGGGCTATCCGGTGCCAGCCAGCGACGGCAAAGTCTATAACACGGCTCTGCTGATAGATCCCAACGGGGAAGAACTGGCTCGCTATGAAAAAGTACACCTGTTTGATGTCAACCTGCCGGATGGCAATACTTACCGCGAATCTAACACGGTGATTTCCGGGCAGCAGCTACCGACGGTCTATCCCTCTAAACACTTCGGGCATTTGGGTCTTTCGGTTTGCTACGACGTGCGCTTTCCTGAACTGTATCGCCACCTTTCCCAAGTCGGGGCTGAGGTGCTATTTGTGCCAGCCGCCTTCACTGCCTTTACGGGGAAAGACCACTGGCAGGTGTTGCTGCAGGCGCGGGCGATCGAGAATACCTGCTACGTGATTGCTCCGGCCCAAACCGGACGCCACAACCAGCTCCGGCAGTCCCACGGCCATGCGCTGATTGTGGATCCCTGGGGCGTGATTTTGGCGGATGCGGGGGAAGAACCGGGCATGGCGATCGCTGAAATTAAGCCTGCGCGACTAGAGCAGGTACGGCGGCAAATGCCGTCTTTGCAGCACCGAATTTTTCTCTAGAGGGGCTATCCTTCTCACGATGGACTGTCTCTAGTTTGTAAACTCAGGTAAAGTAGACAGGATGAGTTTCTAAGGCTCGAATGCTTGACCTGATCGACTCGGTAGCTAATCTAAGCCCAGTTTTTAACTTTTTTTCATCCTCTCCTCTCGTCTTAGCGGAGGCTTCAGAAGCGGAAATCGGCCCGCTCGTCCTGGCTGGCGTCCTGGCCAGCCTAGTTGCTATTTACTTCGCAGCTAAGCTAGGCGGCGAGCTTTGTGCCCGCATTAACCTGCCGCCGGTGCTGGGAGAGCTGGTAGGCGGCGTAGTGGTAGGCGTTTCAGCGCTAAACCTGATTGTTTTTCCGGAAAGCGCTGAAGGGACCGGCTCGCTGATTACCGATTTTCTCCAGACTACTGCCGGACTGCAGCCAGAACTGGTATCGGCTGTTTTCTCAGCTCAGAGCGAAGTCATCTCTGTGCTAGCAGAGCTGGGCGTAGTAATCCTGCTGTTTGAAATTGGCTTAGAGTCCGATCTAAAGGAGCTAATTCGAGTCGGGCCACAGGCGGCGATCGTAGCCATCATCGGTGTGGTGCTGCCTTTTGCCGCAGGTACTGCCGGGTTAATTGCGTTCTTTGGCATTAGCACTATCCCCGCCGTTTTTGCCGGGGCGGCTCTGACCGCCACCAGTATTGGTATTACCGCCAAGGTGCTGGCCGAGCTGCAGCAGCTCAGTTCTAAAGAAGGCCAAATCATCATCGGCGCGGCGGTTTTAGACGACGTGCTTGGCATCATTGTCCTAGCCGTAGTGGCCAGTCTGGCTAAAACCGGAGAAATTGAAATTCTCAACGTGGTCTATCTGATTGTTGGCGCGGCGGTGTTCTTGGTGGGCGCTATTTTGGTGGGGCGGTTGCTTAGCCCCTACTTCGTGGCTCTGGTAGATGAGCTGCGAACTAGAGGCCAGCTCATTATTAGTTCGCTTATCTTCGCCTTTGTGCTGTCCTATATTGCCGCCGCGATTCAGCTAGAGGCGATTTTAGGAGCTTTTGCGGCGGGTCTGATTTTGGCGGAAACCACCAAGCGCAAAGAGCTAGAGGAGAAAATTACGCCGATCGCCGATATGCTAGTGCCCGTGTTTTTTGTCACGGTTGGCGCTAGAACCGATCTGAGCGTGCTGAACCCGGCAGTGCCCAGCAATCGAGAGGGGTTGATTATTGCGTCTTTTCTGATTGTGATTGCCATCATCGGCAAGGTTGTCACCGGATTTGCCATCTTTGGTCAGCCAGGCATCAATCGGCTGGCTATCGGCATTGGCATGGTGCCTAGGGGTGAAGTAGGGCTTGTCTTTGCTGGAGTGGGTTCAGCCAGCGGTGTGCTATCAGAGTCTTTGGAAGCGGCTATCATCGTCATGGTAATTCTCACGACGTTTCTAGCGCCGCCGCTGCTGCGATTGGTGTTTAAAGACACTGATGAGGCCCTCGTCTCAGAAACCGTGAAGGGTGGAGAACTGGAAGAAGCGGAATCGGCTACGGAAACAACTTAGGTCGCGATTGTCTACCTTAGGGTATAGCTACTAGGCAGCAGCGTTTTGCCCACGGTTAGACGATTTTCTGAATCAGCCTCGCTAAAACAGACCTGTGATCACGTCTTAGCGAGGAATTGTCATGCTGAGCTTTGCCAATCAGTCGCAAACACGGCTAGCTTTTGTCAGCCGCCTATCTATAGGGTTGACTGTCGGCAGCGTCTGTTTGAGCCAGGGAATAGCT
>JAAHIC010000281.1 GCA_010671965.1 Leptolyngbya sp. SIO4C5 | reverse complement strand
AATCAGTTCTCCCTGGGCTGAGCGCTCAAATTTAACATCAGGATTGGCCTGACAGAGCTGAAAGAATACCTCGTCTGTCAGGGCACCTACTGGGTCAAGCGTGATGGTAAAGGCAGTCATGGGAGACTATAGGGAAATTAGAGAGAAGCCAATGCCAAGACTTTAGACTACATGATATCGCTCCCTGTAATGGCTCTGTTCAAGCTATGTCTACTCGCCACTTTTCGGCTACGCTCATCGGCTTCAGCGCGGTTCTGATGTGGGGCACCCTAGCCGTCCTCACCACCCTCAGCGGCGCGATTCCCCCTTTTCAGCTCACGGCCCTGTCCTTCACCCTCGCCTTTGGCATCGGCGTTGCCCTCTGGCTGCGAGACGGCGGCAATATTCTGGGCTACCTCAAGCTTCCTTGGCCGGTCTGGATGCTAGGGATTACCGGGCTATTTGGCTATCATTTTTTGTACTTCATGGCTCTGCGCCATGCTCCGCCGGTTGAAGCTAGCCTGATTGCCTACCTGTGGCCGCTGTTAATTGTCCTGCTGTCATCGCTGCTGCCGGGTGAGCAGCTACAGCGATCGCATCTGCTAGGGGCGGCCCTCGGCTTCATCGGCGCAGGGTTGCTGGTCACGGGCGGCCAGGGCTTCACGCTGCAGAGCCAGTACAGCCTCGGCTATCTGCTAGCGCTGCTGTGCGCCTTTACCTGGTCTGGCTACTCGGTTTTGTCGCGGTGGTGGGGGACAATTCCCACTAACGCGGTAGGTGGCTTTTGCGGCGTAACGGCGGGGTTGGCCTGGCTGTGCCATTTCGCCCTAGAGCCGACGGTTTGGCCGACGGGCCAGGCGTGGCTGGCGGTTTTAGGGTTGGGACTCGGCCCGGTGGGGCTGGCCTTTTTTACCTGGGACTACGGAGTCAAGCATGGAGATATTAAAGTTTTGGGCGTACTGTCCTATGCCGCGCCGCTGCTCTCGACGCTGATGCTGATTCTCTGTGGTTTGGCGGATCTGACCTGGAACGTGGCGATCGCCTGTCTTTTAATCATCGGCGGGGCCGCGATCGCTACCCTAAAAGCCAGACAACCTGCCCGCACAGAATAGCCGCGCTCACTGCAGCGTTAAGCTTGAATTTGTAGGCTGGGTTAGCGATAGCGTAACCTAACAAAACCCTTGCCGCTGTTGGGTTTAACTCCGTTCAACTCGATCTACAATCTCTCGCAAAATTAAAGCTGACAGACCACTACAGCCCCAGTTGCTGCAGGGCTAGCTTTGCCGCCCCGACCATGCCAGCCTGGTTGCCTAACTCGGCTAACAAAATCTGCAGGTCGCTGCGAGAGCTGGGCAAAACGCGGGTTTCAATTTCGGCGATCGCGCTGGGTAAAAACAGCTTGGCTCCGGCGCTGATGCCGCCGCCGATCACAATAGCCTCTGGCGTCAGGACATAGATTAAGCTAGCCAGCCCCGCCCCTAGATGACGGCCATACTGCTGCCAAAAGGCGATCGCTTCCGCTTCCCCGGCGGCGGCCCGCTGGGCTAGCTCACTCGGCTCGCAGCCCGCCGCCCGGCGAATAGCCTGCACCGAGCAGTGCTGCTCTAAAGAACCCCGGTTGCCGCTGTTGCAGGGTGGCCCCTCCGGATTCAGCGTAATCAGCCCCAGCTCTCCGGCAGTGCCTTCTCGCCCGACAAACAGCTTACCGTTAAAAATAATCGCGCCGCCGACGCCGGTACCCAGGGTCAGCAAAATCAGGTCGCTAAACGACCGCCCGGCCCCCAGCCAGGCTTCCCCCAGCCCGGCACAGTTAGCGTCATTAGCCAGCACTGTCGGTCGCCCGGTGGCCGCCTCCAGCCAGTCCGCCAGCGGCACGTCCCGCCAGCCCGCTAAATTGATTGCCACCCTCGCTACCCGCCCGGCCCTATCGGCAGGCCCCGGTGTACCTACCCCCAGGGCTAGGGCTTCTCGGTGGGGGTCAAGCTGGGCGATCGCCTCCACCATAGCCGCCGTGACTGCTGGGGGAGCGGCAGGCTGCGGCGTCGGGATAGTCAAAGTTTGCAGGCGATCGCCCTCAGCCGTAAACCGCCCCAGCTTGATGGCGGTGCCGCCTAAATCAATGCCGATAACCTGCTGCTGCCCCACGGGAATCTATCCTAAAGATGGGCCTGAGCTACCTGAGCCACCGCTTCAGTGTCATCATCGGCCAGCTTTTGCATGGCCTGCTTCACTTCCGGATGCTGGCTAAAGTGGCTGAGTGCCTGAGCTAGACGATGCCGGGTTTGCCAGTCTGGATCATCTACAAAGGGAAGCAGCAGGGGAATAGCCTCTTCGTTGCCCAGTTCACCCAAGGCGCCAATGGCGGCTGTCCTAAACAGGGGATTGTCCTTGCTGAGGGCATCCTTTAGCAGCTCAAAGCTACGCGGCTCGCCCAGTTCACCCAGGGCCGCTAAGATGCTGAACTGCAGCAGCCAGTCTGAGGTTTGCTCATAGACCGTTTTAAGTTCTGCAAAGGCTTCGGTAAATTTGAGCGCGCCCAAGGAGTCAGCCGCCGCGGCGCGAACGTCTACTTCTGAGTCGGTAAGCAGTGCCTTTTTCAGCAGCGCCAAAACCCGCTCTCGATCTTGATCGCCCACGTTGGAGATTTGGCTGACTGCGGCATATCTCACTCTGGCATGGCTGTCTTCTGCGGCCTGACAAAGCAGCTCAAAGGCTGCGGCTGGCTCAAGCTGTCGCATCTGATTAACGGCGCTAATGCGATCGCCGTAGTCTTCAGAGGCTAAGAGCTGCTTGACGCTATCGGGAGTAGTATCCATGAGGCTTTGCTTTTGAATTTTCTCAACACAGCTTTTTCATATCCCTAAACAGCCTAGGCAATGTCAGGGATCGTAAATTAAAGGATTTGTTTCAATTTATCAGTAAAGGGGGAGCGGCTTAGTTAACGAACTGCTAAGCAGTTTGACTGCGCTCGCTATAGTTTTTTGCCATTTCGCGCACGATATCGCCCCGCGTCAGCACGCCAACGACGGTCTTAGCCTCATCGATCACTACTAGCCGTCGAATTTGCTTATCGTGCATGATTTGCGCTGCCTTGCGAATCGACTCATCAGGGGGAACGGTGATGGGCTTGTCGGTCATCAGTTCGCTAACGGTTTGGCCTAAAGCCTTGTGCAGTTCTTGGTTGTAGCGAGCAGGATTTTCTAGGTAAATAACGCTGTCAAGCAGCGTGATGTAGGCCGGAACCTGCGCTCCAGTCACCTGCCACATCAGGTCAGTTTCAGACAGAACGCCAACCAGCCGCTGCTGCTCGTCAATGACCGGTAGGCCACTGATCCGCTTTTCCGCTAAAAGCTGCACAGCCTCCTGCACGGGGGTATCTGGGCGAACAGTCAACAGCTCGCGAGTCATCACGTCAGCTACCGTTGTCGCCATAATTTTCTCCTTATCGCGTGCTGCAAGCACGGCTATTACAGTGATATTGCTTTCATTGTAGGGAATTTAGGCAGCTTGGGCGGTTGGGGTTTTATAGGTTGTTACACGCATGGTCTGGGGTAGGTGGGGGAGATGGGGAAGTTGGGGGAGATAGGGGATGTGGGGAAGATGGGGGGATGGGGGAGGTGAGGAAGATGGGGGAGATGGGGCAGATTTTAGTCTTTGGTGGTGTGCTCTAGGCAGTATTGCTTTAGAACTTGAATGCAGTTGGCGATCGCCCCTAGATGCGTAATTTCATAACCATGTGTATTCTCTGTGGGAAAAGCCAGGCAGGCGGCGCGGGGAATGTGGCCGAACTTCATGGCGATGGAGCCATCACTGCCAAAGCCGGAAATAGCGGCAATCTGGAGGGGCACTTCAGCAGCGGCGGCGGCTTGGCGAATCTGCCAGTTGAGGTCTTCGTCGTAAATGCCGTAGCCATCCTGGGAGAGCAGCACCGGAGCCGGGCCGTCTTGAATCGGATACTCACGGGCCAGGGGGCAAATTTCGAGGGCAATCAGGGCGTCTAACGTCTGGCGCTGGCTGAAATAGAGCGCTCCCACCGCGCCGACTTCTTCCTTAGCAGAGGCAACTAAATAGATGTCTACGGGTGGCTCTTTGAGCTGCTCGGCTAGAGATAGCAAAATGGCGATCGAGGCTTTGTTGTCCAGGGTGTAGCTGGCGATATGCTCGCCCAGGCGAAAGGGCCGTTTGCGGTGCTTGCCTACCACCACGCGGGTACCGGGACGGATACCTGCCGCTGCCAGATCTTCCGGCGATCGCTTCGTTTCTACCCAAGCTGCTTCCCAGTAGACCGGCCGGTTATCCTGCTGCGCCTTCTGGGGGGATTCGTGGGAAACGTGGCGCGAGCCAAATGACAGAACGCCGCTAATCGTAGCGCGATCGCCCAGCAGGTCAACCACCCCTTCCCCGTACACCCAGGGAAAAGCGCCTCCCAGCTTGCGAACCGACACCTGCCCCTGCTTGTTGATGGTTTTGACGATGGCGCCAATTTCATCTTTGTGGGCCGTAATGGCGATCGCCCGCTCCGCACTTTTCCCCGCAATTTTGATGATCAAGTTGTCGGCCCGATCCTGCCAGTAATTGACGCCCAAGGAGTCTAAATACTGGCTTAGCCACTGGTTAATTTCGGTTTCCGCGCCGCTGGGAGAGTGGCAAAGCACCAGCTCTGAGATCGTGTCAAACAGGCGATCGAAAGTATCCATAGGATAGAGCTATGAGCACTAGCCTTCTATCCTAACGGCTCTACTGGAATCCTGACGGGCTGGGCCGGACGTTGTCGTCGCTTCAGCTCAATCACAGTGGCGATCGCCCCTAACGCTAGCAAGCTCAGTATAGAACCCGGTTCTGGCGTACTGGCAACCGGCTCTTTCTCATGCAGTTTCACAAAAACGGCCTGAGCAATTTCTGCGTGCGCTCTGGTGGTGGGGTGAATATCATCCCAAAAAAGCGTTTCATCAGGATTGCTGCAGGGTATGCCCGCGAGGCCGGGGATTGGGGCGACGAAACCTTGCAGACAAGGGCTGGTTGTATTGGTAAAGCCAAAGCCGCCTGCAAGCGCCTGATCAAAGAGGGATTTAACATCAAACAGCGTCACCTCTTCAATCCCCTGCACCGTTTGGGCCAGCAGTGTGTTGTGCTGATTGGCGATCGCGCTTAGTGCGGCTGACTGGGCCGGATTGCCCGCATTGGCAGGAACGCGGCCTAAATCAGGCAGGTTCAAAACTAAGAGATTTTGCACCCCGGCGCTGACGAAGGCATTGATCGCTTCTGCCAGATTGCCGACCGGAATTGTCGGATCGGTGATGCCGCCGCCGAGGTAGTCATTGGCCCCGGCCCAAAGGGTGTAGAGCGCATCTGGATCGATCATAGGACTCAGGCCCAAATAGCCCTCAACCTGCTCCTCTAAGCCGTCAAAATCAGGCGCCACCGGGAATGGCAAAACATCATCAAAGTTGTTGATGATATTCAAGTCGCTGGTGGTGGCACCGCCGACGGCAAAATTGCTGACAGTGAGGGCGTCAGGGCCGGGGATGAATTCGTCGGCCAAATATTCCACCCACAGGTCATCGTTGGAAAACCTCTGGGCATAGGGCGGTGAAGCCGGGATACCGGAGGGCACGAACGGAATCAAAGCGTTGGTCTGAGCGTAGAGATTGCCCGTATCCGACAGGCTATCGCCAAAGACGAACATTTGCGAAAAGGTCGCCGCCGGAGCTGCTAAAGGGGTGAGCAGTGGGGTAAGCAGTGCGCCTGCTGCAATGAGCGTTTTCTTAAAGGGCATGGCTAAAACTTGAATACAGTAGTCACCAATCGATCGCGTATCCGAACCGCAGGGCTGATTGAATTTTGCTCAAGTTTATGCGATCGCTCTATTTCAAGCTTGTATCTCGTGATGGACTTTTTTGAGGGGCGATCGCCCAACCCTGATAGGCAAACCGGCAGCGTTCTTATTTAGATCAGACTGCCTTAGGGGCGGCAGAGACAGGCGATCGCCCATCAACCTGCCGCCCCTATTCCCTAACTTTGTGCCTACTCCAGCCGACAACGCTTAGTCAAAATCACCATAACTTCATTAGGCTGGTCGGTGGGCATGGGTTTGCTCCAGGCGTTGGCTTCGGCATAGCCCAGGACGTGCAGCCGATGGATTTCTAACCGGATGCAGGGCAGGGGGCCAAACATGAGAATGCGCACTGGGTCGCCGCTGCTGGATTGGTCGCGGTTGGGAACGGCAATCGCGGGAGAAGGGCGATCGCTGGCATGGTTTTCTTGAAACATGATCTTTCCTCTTTTGGGTTGGTGTCTGGGAGGGAAAGGCGGAAGTAAAGGAGGAAGGATGAAGGCAGAACGATGAAGTGAAAGGCCCTTTGCCTTTATTACCTCAA
>JAAHIC010000280.1 GCA_010671965.1 Leptolyngbya sp. SIO4C5 | reverse complement strand
CCGCTGGTTTGGACAACCAAGGGGCGATCGCTGGCCGTTGACTCATCGGCTGGCAGTGTAGAAACCTCGCTCATAACTTATAGGTGTCAGGCTAGAGTAGGCTAGAAAAGAAATTCTAGGGGCTAACTAAGACCGATGGAGCGATCGAAGATTGTTGCCATTATTACAGGAGTACTGTCTCTGCTGCTAGCAGTCGGTTATCTCCTGCTGGTACAAATTTTAGACTTTCGCGGCGAAATGCTGCCCGCTCCGCAGGAGGATTTAGTCGGCAAACCGCTATCTGCCGAGCAGTCGCCGTCTGTTTCTGCTGACCAACCCAGCCCAGAAATTCCCCAGGCGCTGGCCGATCGCTAGCGTGTAAGTTACAGCCAGCTAGCCAGGTCGCGATCGATCAAAGCTTGAAGCTGCAAAATATCCTCGCGGTAGCGCTGACGCAGCTGTTGCTTAACGTCAGTTTCGAGTTTAGGCTTACTCAAACTGGCTTCCACCGCCTTGGTCCACAGCGCCCGCCGCTTCTCAGCTGAGAAAAAGGGCTGTATAAAGGGCTTGATGGCGCTTTTAAGCGGATGAGGCTGGTGAATAAAGTTATAGAGAGTTTGATTGTGGGGAATGCCGGAAACGGCATCTTTGGCTGAGGTTTCCGGCGCAAAGCTGGGGTCTACCTCTAAAAAACGAAAAATATCCTGGGTGAGGGCCAGCGTGTCTTGCTTGAAGTCGTCAAATAGGTAAATGCGAATTTGCGATCGCTCAAAGCAGCTGAAATAGTTCTGCAAATAGTGGCCGTAAAGCCCTTTTTGAAAATAGCCAAAAGGCTGAGGGCGATTTTCATCTGCCTCTAAAGCCTCTGCAAAGGTGGCAGCGGTTTCCAGCTCTTTGCGTCTGAGAAACAGGTAGTGAGAATAGGCGCGGCTCACCGGGTTGCGGAGGACCGCAATCAGTTTGACATCGGGGATAGCAGCGCGAATGAGCCGGGGCGATTGCTCATGGCATAGATAGCTCACTGAGGCTTCGCCGATCGCTTTTTCGCCTTGGACCTTAGCGGGCGATCGCTGAAAAAAGTGCTGGTAGGCTTCTAGAGTTTTAATCCGCTTCGGCTGGGTGATATCAAAGCTGTCTGGCGGTAGAAAATAGTTGGGTTCTTTTTTGGGGCTGATGTAAACGTCTGGGTGCTGCCGCAGATAGTTGCAGAGCGAAGTTGATCCGGCCTTCATCGCGCCAAAAATAATAAAGTTGGGCATTGAAGCTGAAGACATAGGACACACTCCGGCAAGAATTGAACTTTAGCATTCCCCGACGGGACTGAAGATCTCTAAAATATAGCCTCAAGCCGGGGAGCCGCGCCCGGGTCTATTCCCGACTGTCCAACTGATGCGATCGCCCCTAGATCTGAATCTAATTTGCCCCAGCTAATCCGTTTCCTACGGTTCTTCTGGACTCTCTCGCAGAGGCGCGACTACCTTAGCGATCGCTTCCTGCACAAAGGCTTTGATAAAGGCATCGCGGCGGTTGAGCTGAAACTGCTGCTGCACTACTTCACCGATGCCGCCATCGCCCCAGTCCTGGTTTTGCCGAAAATATTCGACAAAGCTTTTGCCGGCAATCCGGGTGAGATAGGCGGCGCTAGCACCTTGGATGGCCCGGCTGGCCAGGGCCGTAGCGATATTAACCTGCATTCCCACTGAGAGTAGCTGCATAGCACCCTTGACAATACCTAAGCTGGTCAGGGTCTTTGCTAGGGAGAAAGCCAGTTCTTTCCCTTCTGCCAGCGTTACCTCACAGCCATAGACCCGGCCCAGTTCCACCACCATTTGGGCGTTGACTGCCGCCGTCGCCAGCAGGTCAATTCCGGGCAGGGGCATGGCCGCGATCGCCCCGGCCCCCAGCCACTGGTAGCGATCAATCACCGCGTCAGCCTGGGCCTGCCGCTGCTGGGCAATCAGCTGCCGCGCTTCTTCACTCAGTCGCTGGGCCTGCAGCAGGATATTGTCAGCAATCAGAATCGCCCCCTCTTGCCGCAGTAAAGCCGCTAGGCGCTGTAGCAGCGGCCAAATCTCTGGTTCAGGCTGCCAGAGTGTCCCATCTTCTAGCCGAAAAGATTGGGGATTGGCGGCAACTGGAATGAGGTCATCCGGGGCAATAATACCGCGCAGCCGCTGGCGCAACCGGGCCAAGAGCTGAGCTAAATCAGCTTCCGGGTAGCGATCGATTTTGTTAAACACCAGCAAGGATCGCTTACCGATGGCTGCCAGCGATCGCAATAGCTCAAATTCCGACTGGCGCAGATCGTCATCAATTACAAACAGCAGCAAGTTGGCCTCGGTGGCGAGCTGCTTTGCCTGCTGCTCTCGCTCCGTCCCGGCGACTCCGGCTTCCAATAGGCCAGGGGTATCGGTCAGCAAGACCTGCCAGTCGCTGGTGGGAACGGCTAGGCGGTAGGTAGCGCCCACGGCGGTCGTGCCCATCGGTGCTCCCACTTGGCCCACCCTTTCCCCTAGCAGGGCATTGACAATCGAGGTTTTACCGGCTGAGCCAGTACCAAAAACCACAATATGCAGTTCACCCTGGTTCAGGGACGCAGAAATGGCCTGCGATCGCGCTAAGATGGCCTGCCGCGCTACCTGATCCTGAATTTGAGCAACCTGCTGTTGAACCGCCTGGAGCGAAACCTGAGCGGCTTCTGTTTTGGTGCGAGGGGGCGCTATGGGGGGCGATCGCCGTCGCTTTGGCCGCAAAAATAAATAGCTGTAATAGAGTGTGCCGCCCAGCGCTAGCAGCAACAGCAGCAGCAAGGCCCACACCACTAAGTTAGCCAGCAGGGGCGACCACAGCGCGATGCCGTAATAGAGCCGAGAAAAAGCTTCTACTAGCCAAATTAGCATCCCCAAAACCAGGAGGATGCTAATTGCAATCAGCAGAAAACGGAGCCAGCGCGTCATTTCCCAGATCTAACACAAAAGCCGCAGCAGCGCCGCGGCTTAGTCAATTCGCTGAAATTTTGTCATCTGATGGGAACCTCAACTGAGTTAACATCCCACGGGTTCAGACAGTCAGCTATTTACTAGCAACTGAGCTAGCTTTAGAGTCTAAGGCAAGGGGTTTCTAGAGAAGCTAGAGCTGCGATTGTTTTCGCGAGGCTTCGCTTTATTGACGCGCAGCTCCCGTCCCAACCACTCAGCTCCATCTAGTTCAGAAATAGCCAAGTCTTCCTTTGACTCGTCCGCCATTTCTACAAACGCAAACCCTCGCTTACGACCGGTTTCTCGATCTACGGGTAAGCTAATGCGAACAACTTCACCGTATTCAGTAAAGACGTCCCTTAAATCATCTTCACTTGCCTGAAAAGACAAGTTGCCAACGTAAATCGTCATGATCCTCTCCAAACTAAGCATCGACCTGAAGACATTCGGAGAGAACTTTAAGCAATGCTAGAGCAGTCACTTGAAAACATCCATCTACCGAACCTTCGGTGACATCATATCCGATCTATTAAAGATATGCAGTAGCCAAAGATCACATCTGCCCGCAGCAGCTTGACAATAAGGTGTTTTTATCAGTACATCAGAACTTCATGCCGTCGTTTCATGGTCAGTGGCGATCGCTCGCCTAACCAGCAAAATATGGCAGTCGCTGTGTTGGGCAATTTCTACGGGAATATTGCCTTTCAAAACGTGGCTGAGCAAGCCTTCGCGGCTGGCCCCCAGCAAAATCGCGTCGCTTTTATGGGTTTGAGCGAGCTGGGTGATGGCGGTGGCAATCAGGTCGTGCTGGACGGTAACGGTTTCAACCGAGGCTTTAAGCTGCGTCTTTAACTTGCGGGCAGTCTGGTGGAGTTGGGGCAGCGGGTTGTGAGAGCGAGCTTCTTGGGGGGTGGAGATGTGGCAGAGACAGACCTGTGGCTCTCCTAGCTTAGACAGGGCTGGGAGTAACTGCAGGGCTTTTTGAGCGTTGGGGCCACCGGCCAGGGGCAGCAGCCAGCGGTGAAACTGGGCTGACTTGCCGGGCCGAAAAACAATGACGTGACAAGGGGCCTGCCGCACAATCGTATCGACAACGGTGCCTAAGATACGCCCTGGCGTATTGCTACGACGCTGCCACTCCATCAGAATTAAATCGATGTGCCGCTCTTTGACAATTTCCAGTAGGGTATGGCCGACTTCATGGGCGACCCGCACCTGAGTATGGAGCGGTAGGTGGTAGCGATCGCTCACCTGCTGGGCTAGCTGCAGCAGATGGCGGCTGTCAGCTAGATCAACGGCTACCTCAGCCGGAGATAGCCCCCGCTGCACCAGCACGACGTGGACGCACTCCAGCTCATAGTGATAGTGGTGGGCGATCGCGGCGGCAACTTCTAAAAGCTGAGCTGCGGCCTTGAGATCGTTGAGCGGAACCAGTAGGCGGCCATGTCCCAGGGCGGGGGCGCGGGTCTGATAGGCCAAATAAGAAGGTTCCGACTGGGGGCCGGGTTCGACTTCTTTGCCGCTGACCTGATCGGACTCGGCCCGGATGATGTCACCTCGGGTAATGATGCCAACCAGATGGGAGCCTTCTAAGACCGGCAGGCGGCTAATTTTGAGCTGGTTGAGCAGGTGCAAAACCTGGGTCAGGGAAGCATCTGGGCCGACCGTGACCGGATCGGGGGTCATAATATCCGCTAGCTTGAGAGAGGAGTCGAGGCTGTTGCCCACCTTACTCAGATCGGTTTGGGTGACAATGCCCACCAGCTTGCCTTTGTGCGTCACCGGAAAACCGCGATGGTGCGATCGCGAAAAAGCCTGCATCACCTCGGCTAAAGCCAAACTGCTAGAGAGCGTTTCGACTCGCTGCCGCATCAGATCCGCTGCTTTGAGCTTGGCCCAAGGATTGCTTTCAGAGGGAGCTTGCTCTAGCCGAATACCTTGGCTTTCCAGCAAACGGGTATAGATAGAGCCGGAATCCATCTGAGCGGAAATCAGATAGGCGATCGCTGCGCCAATCATCAGGGGCAGCACCAGATTGAAGTCGGTTGTCATCTCAAAGACAATGACAATGGCCGTAATCGGCACCCGCGTCACGCCGCTAAAAAAGGCACCCATCCCCGTCAGGGCGTAAGTGGTAGTGCTGGCCACTTCAGTAAAACCAGCAAAAGACTGTACTGCCTGGGCTAAGAAGCTCAGCAAGCAGCCCAGAGCCGAGCCTAAAACTAGGGCGGGCGCAAAGATGCCCCCGGCCGCCCCTGAACCATAGGCCAGCAAAGTGAGGCTGAACTTAGCCACAAAGGCGATCGCAATGAGCTGCCAGCCAGCCTCTCCCGTGATTAAAAACTCCCGCAGTCCCGTATTGTCAATCGCCGCCACGGGCAGCAGCAGCCCCACAATGCCGGTCACTAGCCCTGCCAGTCCCACCCGCCAGGCCAGTGAAACCCCTCTCATTTGACGATACAGCCCCAGGCTGAAGAAAATACCTCGGCGGAATAAAGCCCCCAAAAGGCCAGAGAGCAGCCCCAGTAAAACCAAAAACGGTAAATCTTGAACAGTGAGGGAAACCTGAAACGTAGACATGCTGAGGTTCAGGCCCTGCCCGCCCAGCAGCCGCGACACTACCGCTCCGATAAATGAAGCCAGAATGGCGGTGCCCAGGGTCAGATCGGAAAAGTCCTGTAGCAGCTCCTCAACCACGAACAAAATGCCCGCGATCGGCGCATTAAACCCGGCGGCTAGCCCGGCGGCGGCCCCGGCGGCAATGAGCTGCTGCCGGTATTCCGGCGACGTGGGTACCCAGCGGCTAAACTGGGCCGCCAGGGCCGCCCCAATTTGGACTGTCGGCCCTTGGCGACCTAGAGATAGCCCCGACCCCAGCGCCAGTACCGTACTGACCAGCTTGACAACGGCGACTCTCAGGTTGAGGGGAATGCTGACGTAGCCCAGTACTGCTTTGACTTGAGGAATACCGCTGCCGCTGGCTTCAGGGGCAAGCCAGGTAATTAGCCAGCCCGCCAGCCAGCCGCCGCCTAAACCCATTAAGGGTAGCAAATACCAGGCCTGCTCGATCTGAGCGGTGCGCCAGGCCGTCAGCCAGCTAATTCCCTGTTTGAGAAAAACAGCCGCCAGCCCCGAAACCAGGCCAATTATGCAGGCTTCTGCAATGGCAATTCGCTTTGGCCCCAGTAGATGACGGGTTCCTTTAGCAAACAGCATGAACTATAGAAAGATTCTCAAGTCGGCCCCATGAGACGAAAGCATAGCGCTATCGGCCCGTTGTAGAAAGCCCTTCAACCAGAATAGAGGGGGTGTAGCAGGCCCCATTCCAGTCTCCATCGCTGCCTAAATCAACTAGATTATGCAAAGCAGTGTAGACATTGCCTGCCACCATAGTGTCTTTTA
>JAAHIC010000028.1 GCA_010671965.1 Leptolyngbya sp. SIO4C5 | reverse complement strand
CCTCTTCCAGCGTTGCTGATGCTCGCAGCAGTTCCGCCTTGAGTTTTAGAATACGGCTGGCTAGCTGATTAAGCGTCACCATCCCAGCATCACGCTGTGAGAGCATTACACGGTGGAAGAGGGCACCGTCGAAACATTGAGAAGTGACATTGCTGCCTATGAAAGTTTTTATAACGCTCATCAGAAGCTTAATACGTGGCCTTTCAACCGTAAGGTTCTGGTAGAGATTTGGGCAACTCAAACCTTTATCGGTGGCCAGATCTTGGCGACGTGGAATCTGATTGCTCAGCTTATCTAGCGCCTGTTGATGAGTATGGCGATCGCGCAAAGAAGAGGTGGCATTCTATGAAAGCTGAAGACTTCGACCAAAAATTTGAGGCTGGAGAAGAACTCTTTTTTGTGCGGTCGCTAATGTAGCGTGCCCAAAATTAACCACACATCCATTGTCTGTGCCCTATGAGCAGTGACCTGACCCAACCTGGCGATCGTCTATTTCAAGACATTGGACAGCTCATTGATGCCGCCAAGCAACGGGCTGCCGTGGCTGTCAACGCCGAACTCACCCTGCTGTACTGGCAAGTGGGCCGACGCATCCAGACCGAAGTGTTGCAGGGGCAGCGGGCCGAGTATGGCAAGCAAATCGTCCTGTCATTAGCCGAACGCCTCACCCAGACTTACGGCAGAGGATGGAGCGAGCGACAACTGCGCTTCTGCCTGCTCTTTGCCGAACGCTTCCCCGACCCGGAGATTGTGAACACACTGTGTTCCAAATTGAGCTGGTCTCATCTGCGAATGCTGAGCGGCCTGGAAGACCCCCTCAAGCGCGACTTTTACATCGAGCTAGCCCAGCTCGAAAATTGGAGCGTGCGTCAGCTCAAAGAGCGCCTCGACTCCATGCTCTACGAGCGCACCGCCCTTTCCCGCAAGCCCGAAGACACCATCCGCCACGACCTGGCTCAGCTCCGCAATGAGCAAAAGATCTCCCCCGATCTCCTGCTGCGCGACCCCTACATTCTAGATTTTCTAGAACTACAGGACCGCTACACTGAACGCGACCTCGAAGACGCCATACTACGAGAAATCGAGCGCTTCCTGCTGGAAATGGGGGCAGGCTTCACCTTCGTGGCCCGTCAGAAGCGCCTGCAAATCGACGACGACGACTTTTACATCGACCTGCTGTTCTACAACCGCAAACTCAAACGCCTGGTCGCCATCGACCTGAAGCTGGGCAACTTCCGCCCCGAATACAAAAGCCAGATGGAACTCTACCTGCGCTGGCTGCAAAAACACGACCAGGAGCCAGACGAAGAGCCGCCCCTCGGTATCATCCTCTGTGCAGGCAAAAAGCAAGAGCAGATTGAACTACTAGAACTGGATCGCAGTGGTATTCATGTGGCAGAGTATCTGACCGTCTTACCCCCCAAGGAAGTCCTACAAACTAAGCTGCACCAGGCCATTGAAGTCGCACGGGATCGGCTTCAGTTATCACCATCCCCTACTGACAATGGCCCAACCGCTGAGCCATGATGGAAGCGATTTCTGGGAACTCTGGGCAAACGTGCTTCAAATCAAATTGAGGGCATCGTGAACGAAGCCGAAACCCGTGCCGAACTGATTGACCCGGCCCTACGGGCCGCTGGCTGGGGCGTGGTAGCAAGCAGCCGAGTGCGGCGAGAAGTGATTGCCCCCGGTCGGCTGGTGGGGGGTGGGCGGCGGGCCGCTGCCGAATTTGCCGACTACGTGCTGGAATATCGCGGCCACAAGCTTGCCGTCATCGAAGCCAAACGACGCAGCGAACCCGACACCCTAGGCGTGGCTCAGGCCAACCGCTACGCCGCCAAACTCGAAACCCGCTTCGCCTACTCCACCAACGGAGACGGCATTTACCAGATCGACAGGCGCACCGGGCATGAGGGCTACATCAGCCAGTACCCCACCCCCGATGACCTGTGGGCGGCCACCTTCAGCGAAGAGAATGTGTGGCGCGATCGCTTTGCCGACATCCCTTTTGAAGACCGCAGCGGTACCTGGGAAGCCCGTTACTACCAGCACAACGCTATTTCCCATGTGCTAGAGGCTATTTGCGACGGGGGCAACAGAATTCTGCTGACGATGGCCACCGGCACTGGCAAAACCTTCGTCGCCTTCCAGCTCACCTGGAAACTCTTCCAAAGCCGCTGGAATCTCAGCTACAAACCCACCCGTCGCCCCCGCATCCTGTTCCTGGCCGACCGCAATATCCTTGCCAACCAGGCTTACAACGCTTTCTCCGCCTTCCCCGATGATGCCCTCATCCGTATCGACCCCGACACCATCAAAAAGCGAGGCCGCGTACCTAAAAACGGTAGCGTCTTCTTCACCATCTTCCAGACCTTCATGGCCGGCAAAGATAAGGCAGGCAACCCCGCCCCTAACTTCGGCGACTATCCCCCCGACTTCTTCGACTTCATCATCATCGACGAATGCCACCGGGGCGGAGCCAAAGACGAAAGCACCTGGCGTGAAATCCTAGAATACTTCTCTCCAGCGGTGCAGCTTGGCCTTACCGCCACCCCCAAACGAGAAGCCAATGCTGACACCTATGCCTACTTCGGCGAACCTGTCTACACCTACGCTCTCAAAGACGGCATCAATGACGGCTTTCTAACTCCTTTCAAAGTGCGGCAGATCGAGACTACCCTAGACGAATACCTCTACAGCCCCGACGATGACGTGGTAGAAGGAGCGGTGGAGAGCGATCGCCTCTACACCGAATCTGACTTCAATCGCATCATCGAAATCAAAGAGCGAGAACGCTACCGGGTGCAGCTTTTCATGGAGATGATCAACCAGAGCGAAAAGACCCTAGTGTTCTGCGCCACCCAGGACCACGCTTTGGCCGTCCGCGACCTGATTAATCAATACAAAATCAGCACCGATCCTAACTACTGCGTTCGTGTCACCGCCAACGACGGCAGCCTCGGTGAACAGCACCTCCGCACCTTTCAGGACAATGAGAAAAACATCCTCACTATCCTCACCACCTCCCAGAAGCTCTCTACCGGCGTCGATGCCCGTAACGTTCGCAACATCGTCCTGCTACGAGTCATCGGCACCATCATCGAGTTCAAGCAAATTGTCGGACGCGGCACCCGCCCCTTTGAGGGCAAAGACTACTTCACTATCTACGATTTCGTGAAGGCTTACGAGCACTTCAATGACCCGGAATGGGACGGAGAACCCCAGGAGCCGGTGCGAATCACCCCTCTCGGTGCTCGCGAACCCGCTGGTGAGTACAACGTCAATACACCTTCCAATAACACTGATGATGAACCCACCACACCTCGGAACCCCCAAAAAATTGTAATCAAGCTCGCTGATGGCAAAGAGCGCACCCTCCAAAACACTCTGCAAACCAGCTTCTGGAGTCCCGAAGGCCGCCCTATCTCCGCCGCTGAGTTCGTTAAAAAGCTTTTCGGCGATATCCCCGACCTATTCAAAAACGAAGCCGAATTACGCCATCTTTGGAGCCGTCCTAATACCCGCAAAGCCTTACTGGAAGGTCTTGCCGAGCGCGGCTACGGTGACGACCAGCTGACTGAAATCAGCCGCCTCATTGATGCCGAGAATAGCGATCTCTACGATGTTCTAGCCTACATTGCCTACACAATAGAGCCAATCAGTCGGCGCGATCGAGTCCTGTCTCGTAAAGCTCGCATCTTTTCGCAATACGAAAGCAAACAGCAGGAATTTCTGGACTTCGTCCTAGACCAATACATCCGCGCCGGTGTTGGCGAACTCGATCAAGGTAAACTACCGCAACTGCTAGAGCTGAAATATCACGGCATCAAGGATGCCGTACGCGAGCTAGGAAATGTACAGACAATTAGCAAAGTCTTCAATGGGTTTCAACGGTATCTTTACTCTCAGGAAGATACTGCCTAAGACAAATTCAGTTGCGTTTCTATAGTGACTTGATGCAAATAGTCAGTTTTTTGAGTTATTTCTAAATAAGTTTAGTAACTCAAATCAACACAACTGTTGTTTTCATCTGTTACCATGATTCGCTCCGTATCCTAGGAAAGGCTTTGAAACAGTTATGGCCAGCTTTTGGATTATCGATAATCGCTGGATTGAGTGCATTGATGATAAGGGCAGGCTTGTAACAATGCCTTATCGACGTTTTCTACGAATGAATAAACGTCGCGCAGAAAAAGCCGATCGCGCACTAGGAGTCCAGCGAAATCGAATCCCATTACAACACATTGAAATTCCAGATCATCCTGAGGCGCCGCGCTTCTTACATTTAGCAGCAAAAATCGAGAAAATTGCTCATAGCATCCCCGTTAACTTTGAGTCAAAAGATGCAGCAGTATGGATGCGTTGCGTCCAGTGCTACTGGAATGCTAAAGCATACGCCTTAGCCTATCGTATTTGTCCGCTTTCTATGCCAGATCCTTTAGCTGAAGGTGGTCCCATTCAGCAGCATCTCTTACCGCCAATTGCATTACGCAATCTGAGGCTAGATATTGATGCCGACGAGAACTGGTATCGCTTGGTCATGGCCGGAGAACCCTATGTTCGGCAATGGGCTGAGAAAAATGGACACAAATATACATTTTCGACAGCAGAAGAGCTTTTCTTAGAAACCCTAAAAATTGGCTTCGAAACAGATCTAACCGAGGGCATTCTCTGCCCTGATTCACCTAACTGGACAAGAAAACAGAAGCGGGATCACTACCGTCAATGGCTACAGTTTTTAAACGACCACTTCAACGGTGCATCCAAAGAGGCAAAGTTTGAAGCCATCTTGATGACCATGAGCTGGAAGGGATATGCTCTCTCAGCCCTTCGCCCATTAAAGCTTCAAAAGCCGTTCGATCGTCTCTGGCAAAGATATATCAAAACTCTCCGTCCATTAATTCGCTTTCAAGACACGGCTATCTATTGGCAAGATGCTGAACCATACCAGTCAGATACGTCATCGTCAGGTCGCCGAACTCGACAACGAATGAAGATAAGAAGTGAAGTTACTGACGAGGGTCACTTCATCTGGCACAAAGATGCAGGTGCTAAATAGTCAGAAGTAAATTAGCTTTACAAACTCAGAGTGCCCTGTTTTGGAAAAACAAGCGAACTCCAGGCAGGGCGATTGTTTGAGTAAAATCATATTCGACCTTATTTGTAAAAATAATCGCCCAAAAAGCTAACATCTATTATCAAAGTCTATAAAGTAAACAAACATTTTTATGTTTTTTGCTAGTTTTAAATTCATTTCAAAACCGAATCTTGTCGATAGTTTGTGCAGGTTTTATTTGAATAAATATTGCACAAATTCGCTGCTATAATCAGCACACTCTAAATCAATAAATGTTCTTAAAAAATCTCGAAAACTCCATATCTATTCGCACTCTTTCAGATTGATTAAACCTTTACAACAATCGCAAGATTATTGGTATGGAGTTTCAGTAATCTTCGATTTTGATTTGGCTCTTAGTTTCCCTAGCATAAAAAATTACTCCATGACTAAATTTTCCTTCGCATACGGTCGTGTTTCTTCAGAGGAACAAGCCGAAAATCAACACGCTGCCGAGCAGCAGTTCACTCGCTTATTAAATTCAGGAATAACAAAATCGCATATCCTATTTGACGTCCAAAGCGGTCAGAGCGATTCTAGACCTGAATTTTCAAAACTGCTTAAGCTTATTGAGATAGGTAAAGTTAAAGAAATCATTGCTACTCGGTGGGACCGACTAAGCCGCAACTTTACCGTCTATCACCAATTAAAAGAACTACTGCAACTCAAGCGCGTGCGATTGAGGTTGTTAGATCAGGGCGAGGTTGACTTTGACTCAGCATCCGGCGAATTTAGCGCTGATATCCAAGCTCTCCTTGCAGTTAACGAAGTACGGATGCTGAGCGAACGCGTCAGTCGAGGTCATGCCCATCGCCGAGCACGTAAAGCATCATTTGGTCGTGCTCCTTGGGGCTACCGAGTAGTCGATGAAAAGTTTCAAATCGACAATCGCCCTATCATTTGTCTACTTGAGCAGCAACCTGACAATCCAGACTCATTTCGTGATTTAGCAGACGATGATCCTCAAATCATTCGGGGCATTAGCAAAGGTGAGATTGCCAGAGAAGCAGTTGAATTGCTGTTTAAGCTGAGACGCCCGCAGAAAGTCTTAAAAACACTTACTCGTACCTACGGCGTGCAGCGTAAAAGCTATGTTGTATGTAAAAAGCAGTACGCCCAAGATGTTCATGCCCTATTAAGTGATTCACAGGTCAATCCAGACGTTGCTAATGGGATAGAAGACAAGGTTGAAATAGCTGAAATCGCAGCAATTTTGGGCGATCGCTCGTCTAAAACTGATAAAACCCTCAAGCAGGTGGACTTGACAACGTCACCAGAGCTTCTATTTTTCCGACAAGGCAACAGTTTTAACAAATGGATTCGTAACCCTGTACTCAGAGGACATATTGCTTATCACAAATATGATCGACGGACTTGTAAATCCCTCCCGTCAGACCAATGGGAACTTCATTGCGATATTCATCCTGATCAGCGATTGATTAGCGACAAGGAGTACGCCGACATTCAAGCTATCCTGGACTGCAACCATCGCCATATAGGTACGCCTCAAAAGACATACTACCTGACAGGAACAGTGACCTGCGACAGCTGTGGTTACAAAATGGTGCTCAAAAGTAGCCCCCAGTATCGCTATTACGGTTGCCGGCATGGGGCAACTGATTGTAGCAACCGTAAGTGTATTCGTACCGAAAAGCTCGATGAAGCAATCATCTCCGCCATTTTTGAGAGGGCTTGCGCAATCTCTACTGCGGATGCGGCAATCTATGATGATCCAGAAAAAGCTCCAGAAGTTATGGAATTGCGTAGTCAGATCGCCGATATGGAGCAGATGGTTGAAAAATATCCGTCTTCCCTAGAATTCCGGCAGTCTCTCCAGAGTTTTGAGAAGCAGCTTCAGACGGTTCTTCAAGGCTTTGGGCAGCTCAATTTTATCAAAGTCACAGCTGAAGCAATTGTGCGCCATCCCCAGGCACGGCAGTTAGCCTTCTGGTTTGCCCTTGACCAAGAGGCTCGTGAAGTCATCTACGACAAGGTGGTCAAGCAAGTGCGTGTCCGAAACGGCATTGTCACGGCTGTCCAGCTTAAAGTTTGAACTCTAGGTAATTATTATGGCATCGAACATCACTCGCAAACTCCTTGAGACGGTTTCTATCAACTATGAAAGGGTTATGACCGAACTGCTACCCCACTGGGACTGGCCGTGCCAGTGTGAGAGGCCAGGGAAACAGCTTCGATGCCTAGAATGTCCAGGATTCCGTATTTTAGTCGATGAAATGCAGAATCGTCTCTCTGGAACTCCCCAAGAAGCATTCGCGCAGTTACCCCCGATCAAACGTCAAAAACCCTATCCAAATGAGATTCAACAAATCTGCATCCACCTCTTCAAACGAGGACATACACTCACTGAGATCCAGGCATTGACAGGTGTGGCCAATCGTAAAACCTTGCGAGCCTGGTTAGTTGCTGAGAACCTAATAGATACTTCAACACGGGCTCACGAGATCCACAGAACGAGATGCCTTGACCTGTACAAACAAGGTCTCAAACCTGCAGAAGTAGAAGACGCAACAGGAGTTCCTGCTGATTTGATCGCCCACTGGGCTAGCCAAGCAGGCGTTGCCCGTCCCAATCCCACATTCACCGACGAGCAGAAGACAGTGTGTATTGAACTGTATCTCAACGGCCTCTCTGCCAAGTCAGTTGAACAGCAAACCAATATACCCGAATTGCACATCAAAAAGTGGATTAAAGAATCTGGGGTTAGACGAAAGCGTATCTTCGGTAGCGGTAGACCACCAACATACGGAAAGGAAGACAAGCAAAAGGCATTTTCTTTATTTCAAGCAGGCTACACAACACAACAGATTGAAGAGAAAATAAGTGTTGGCGCAAACACTCTTCTTAGATGGCTTAAGAATCGCTGTCTATATTTACTAGACAATGGATGGACTCCTAGTCAAATTGAAACGCAATTTGGTGTAGGCAATAGAGTCCTGAGGCAATGGTGGGAAAAAGTGTTGAAAGATAGACACTTAACATAAAGCATGCAAAGCAGCGAACTACGATAGATGTCTTTCTTTCACCAATACTTATCCTCATAGACAGCTTCTAGAAACGCGATCACCCGTTTCTGGAAGTTGTCTACATTAAGTCTTTAATCAAGGCGCTTTTTTTCTTAGAAGAGTAAAATTTCTGTGTAAGTCACTCTCCTTTTCACGAAGACATCTGTAGACGGAGAAGAAAAGAAAAACTCCGCTTCAGATTATGCGAAAACTTCTTACTGCGATCGCCACCCTTGCCATCGTCCCCTTCACCATCATCCAGACGGCTCAAAGCATCGAGCCTAGTTTTCTCTGCTACATGATTCACCTAGAGGGTGAAGTTGTCAATCTCAGCGACTTATGCGGCATTCAAGAATTGCAGGCTCTTGAATTAGATAACTCTAGCGAAGATTCTACTAACACGTCTCCACTTAGTGGGCTGAGGCTTCACAGCGATGGAAGCTATGGCGACGAAAACGGGGTTGCCTATGAAGTTTGGCAGAAAGAGGATCGCTCTGGATATTATCTATTTTTATGGCCAGGAAACGCAGCCTCTCGATCAAGCCTTGATCCGCAAGTGGTTGCTTATTACCCGGGGGCCGTCGTCATGGTGAACGAGGGGCGGGCTAGAGGTTGCTACGCCAGAAACTGTCCCGAACCTGGCATTCTTTATTCGGGTAATTGTCTGTTCCCTTGGCAAACTGCTGCTGATGGCAGTCGCTGTGGCGCTAGAGCAGCCACTATTAGAGCTGGTGGCGAGTTTTAGCTATGAGTTCCCCTAGCTTTAGCTGTATTTTCAGCCAGGTAAAATTTCGATTGTTTAGCTTACTGCTTTGTCACAAATACTTATTTTCGCCTTGGCGATATGCCGCCAAGGCATCCTAAAATTTGTATACATAACACAGGTTATTTTGCATTCACAGAAGTCAAACAATAACCGCCTCTGACGAAACGAAGATCGTTAAGGACGGCCAAAGAGTTAGTCTTATGTCTAATCTAGTACCTCTTACCTCTAGATCAGGGGCAGCAATTGCGATCGCCTCAACCAATCAGCAGCTAATTGACCTATGGCTGCACGAGAAATCGGAGAATACCCGCGCGGCCTATCAGAGAGACGCGGGTCACTTTCTAGCGTTTATTGAGGGTAAGCCATTGGATAGGGTGACTCTCAATGACATGCAAGCGTTCAAGGATGGATTGCTGAACCAGCGCTACAAGGCTTCAACGGTAAAGAGACGGTTGGCTGCTGCTAAGTCTCTGCTGAAGTACGGCTTTAGGATTGGGCTGCTACCTGTTGATGTTGGGGCTGCTATCAGTCTGCCAAAACTCAAGAATGAACTGGCGCAGCGGATTCTACCGGAGTCACAGATGCTAGAAATGATCCACACCTTCAAGGGCAGTGTGCGCGATCGCGTGATGCTCCGAGTTCTCTATGCAACTGGCGGACGAGCCTCGGAAATAGCGGGCCTCACCTGGGAGGATTGCCAGAGCACTGATGACGGTATCGGCAAGCTGACGCTGTTCGGCAAAGGCGATAAGACACGGCATGTTCTAGTTAGCGTCGAAACCTGGGAGCTGCTGCAAGGGTTGAGAGGTAACGCAGTGGATAGCGATCCTGTGTTCCGTAGCCGCAAGGGTAAGCATCTACAGCGATCGCAGATTTGGCGAGTGGTAAAGCGAGCTGCTGAGCAAGCCGGTATTGATAAACCCGTCTCTCCCCATTGGTTCCGTCATGCCCATGCCAGCCATGCACTAAAGCGAGGGACGCCGATTAACTTAGTACAGGCAACGCTAGGCCATGCCTCAGTCGCCACGACTGGCCGCTATACCCACGCCTGCCCAGAAGATTCCAGCGGATTACATTTGCCTATTTAGCTGTTCGGCATTTCGCCAATTCAAAATTCCGCGTTTACGCAAATAGACAAGGGCACCCAGACGCCATAGTGTGTTGTCATTCAGTGGAGTAATCGCGATGTATGTTACCGTCGCCGGGTTTAAGGGAGGGGTCGGTAAGACCACAACTGCCGTTCACCTAGCATGTTTCTTCGCCAAAATGGGGCCGACATTGTTAGTCGATGGTGATCCGAATCGCTCGGCTACCGGCTGGGCCAAGCGAGGTGATTTGCCTTTCAAGGTAGTAGACGTGATGGCCGCGCCGCGCCACAGCGCTAAGGTTGAGCATGTGATCATCGACACAGCTGCTAGACCTGACAAAGATGAACTGGAAGCATTGGCGGATGGTTGCGAGTTGCTAGTTCTCCCCACTACGCCAGCAGCCCTTGATATTGATGCCATGCTGCAGACTATTGACCTGCTACAGGAACTAGGCAGCGAGCAGTACAGAATTTTGCTAACAATGGTGCGATCGCGGCCAGTCAAAACAGCCGAGCAAGCGAGAGAAGCACTAGAGAGATTACCGCTATTCAGGCAGGACATTCGCAATCTCATCGCCTATGAGAAAGCTAGCTTAGAAGGAGTACCTGTCTATGCAGTGAAGGGCGATCGCATGGCTCGCATCGCTTGGGGGGAGTATCAGGCCGTAGGACGAGAAATAGTAGAGGTGGCAGGCAATGGCTGACAATCCAATGCGGAAACTGATGGATTCTCGCAAAAAATCAGCTGCCACTGGTGAGACAGAACTAGAGACAGGAACTGACGAGATCTTAAAGCAGCCAGCAGAGCCACCCCAATCATCTCCTGAACCTCAAAAGCGCAAACGTGGCAGACCAGCTACGGGAAAGCGCTCAGATCCTGGCTGGATTGGCCGCACCTATTACGTGAAGGAAGAAACCGATATTGATACTGAACTAGAGCTAGCCATGCTCAGACGCCAAGGAGTAGAAATGGATAAATCTGAATTGGTGAACAGTTTACTGGACGCTTGGGTGAAATGGCGTAAAGGCAAAGATTCAGAAAAGCTGCTGGGTGAAATTTCGCCAAGACGAAAAGACGATTAGCCTTTTAAGAAACTAATCGTCCTTCAATGACGCTTCTTGCTGCTGTCAACTGACAAAGCTCGTGAGCTTACAAGGCATTGAGAAAGGATTGAACAATTCTCCATTTAAATAGCCGTTGATGGAAGCGCCTCGATGGCGATTGAGGAAAGTAGCGCTTTGTGGTGTTCTTGGCTACGGAAGGATACATCACAATAGGAACTAGGTTAGGGCCTCTCAAGCCAGAATGGCTAGCTCCGTTATCGATGCTCGTGGAAGAACCGGGTTGCGGCTCAGACTGTGCAGTGTTTGGCTCAGCAGTAGGCGAACTTTGTTGCAGATGGTATAGTTCGGCTTCGAGTTGCTGTTTATCTCGGGTCAGGCGCTGAATAGCTCCAGCTTCGCGTTCAGAATCTTTGGCCAGCGCAGTAACAATAAATGGAGTACTGACACCTGTGTAGAAAGCCGCGTAGCTAGTAGTCGGCTCCAGGATATGGGCCATAAAGCCACCTAACAGGACAAATGGGATCGAAAAAAGTAAATAGCCCCAGGACCACCGCAAGGTAGGGTTGAGGCGAAGCTTGTAAAGGCGGATAATTTCAGGAGCAAGGGAGCCGATGCAGCCAACAAGAAATGAATTGAAGGGAAGGTGAGTCATAACAAACTTTGTTTAAGGTCAGAGTAGGAACAAGCCGCTAAAGCGTCCGACTCACAGATATCTATCCTGCAAACCCTGACCCTATGTCAGTTGGAGAAATTACTCTGGGTCGATATTCTGACTGTGCTGACATAATTGAGCCTGTTCTCTGATGTAAACGCTGCGATAAGCAAACTCGCCTTACTCCGCGACCCCCATCAGGGTGAAGGCAGCCCAATACTGGGGATTGTTATCGCCTTCATTAATCATCTGCAGCAGCGCCTGACGCAGCGCCTGGGCCTTGTCCTGACCTTCCTCTAGAAACTGGCGGTAGAACTCGTCCATTAGCCAGACGGTGTGATAGTCAGAGGCATTCCACAGAGACACCACCAGCGTTGGCACGCCTGCCGTCAGCAGAACGCGCGATAGGCCGTAAACGCCGTCGCTAGTGATAGGACCCTGGCCAGTCTGACAGGCACTGAGGACAACCAGCTCGGCGTTGAGCGGGTTGTCAATCGTCATTTCTAGCAGTTCATCTGCGGTGAGGCTGCCATCGCTTTGGTCAGATTCAATCTGATCAGATTCAGGATAATCAGATTCAGCCAGTGCCAGCACACCTGGGATGGAGCTGTACCGCAGACCGGGCAGGTCTGTGGGTTCAGCAGCTAGAGTACCGTGAGTGGCCAGATGAATGAAACGGGCCGTATGCAGACGCTCTCTGACTTGCCTTTCAGTAGCCTGGTCGAGAAGAAGCACTGTTGGCGCTGTGCCTAGATACTCGCTGAGATAGCTGCCAACTTTCCTAGCCTCCCGTTCGGCTCCTGGCAAAGCCTGCCAGCCATAGGCTGCCACTAACGTCTCAGGTAAGGTGGGGTTGCCGACGATGAGAGCCTCTGTGGCGTTAACCGTCTGGATACGCTCTTGGTGCTGACGCGCGAGTTCTAGCGATTGAATAGAGGGGGCGGTGAGGATCGTGTGTTTTTCAATGAGATAGGCGCCATCGTCATCTTGCAGGGCAGCAAAGGGGACGCGAAAGAGCTCTTGGTGGGGAATGAAGATGACCTGCTGGCGTTCGTCCTCAGGTAGCCACTGGGCGATGGGCTCAATCAGCAGGGCGTGCAGTACCTGCAAATTGCGATCGAGTTGTTTTCTATCAAGTGGTGCTACCGCTGCGCCATCCTCACCACCACGCACCGTCAGGGCAGCCTGGGTGTCTTGCACCAAGTCGCTGAGGGGCGTTTCCGGGGGCTCGCCACCGCGACCGTTCTGGCCGAGCCCGGCAAAGACGCCAGCCGCCTCGATCAGCGACTCATCTAAGGCAGCGGCATCGCTCTCTGACCAGTAGAGAGTGCCATTGGGCTGAATCACCCAGATCAGGATACGTCCCGAAGGCAGGACGGAGTATTCCACCAGCGTAGCGTTTTGGGTAGTAGCAATGGCTTGGATTCGCTCCAAGTTAGGGGGAGAAGGGACATCCTTTAGCGAACGCGACATGCTGAGGGCCAGGGCCTGAGCGCGGCTGCGTTCAGCTACTTCCAGGGCGGCCTCTGGTTTGTCTTGAGCTATCAGTGCTACTTGCCAGAAACGATAGGTTTGTTGCTGTGAGTCAAGTAATGCAAGACGTTGAATATCGGATAAGTTAGTTGAGTGGAGGGATTCCTGAACTTGAGCGGATAGTTGAAAGTAGCGTTCTGCTTCGGCTAAGTCTTTCAATACCCAAAAGGCTAGCCCTAAATTATAAAGCGCGATTCCTTCTCCTCGACGGTCACCGATTCGGCGGAAGCTAATAAGGTATTGTTGGTGAAATTCAATGCTGGCGATTAGAGCTGAGTTACGTCCTCGTTCGGTAGCTTCTAGGGCTAGCGTAGACTGATCTTCTGCAACAGGCTGCATTTGCCAGATACGATAGGTTTGTTGTTGCGAGTCAAGCAAAGAGAGGCGACTAAAGTCCACTGACCTACCAAAATGAAGAAACTCTTGGGATTGAGTGGATAATTTAAAGTAACGCTCTGCTTCGGCTAAGTTTTCCAAGCCCCAAAAAGCTAACCCTATGCTATGCAACGAAAGGCTCTCGCCCAGACGATCGCCGATTTGGCGGGCGATCTCAAGTGCCTGTTGATGAAAGTCGATAGCGCGTTCATGGTCGCCAGAAGCGTCATGTGCCAATCCCAAACTGCTTAAGGCAGCTGCTTCGCCTTGGCGATCGCCGATCTGACGATTAATTGCAAGTTGTTGCTGGTGGAAGTCGATAGCACGTTCATAATCATTCAAAGAAGAATATGCAATTCCTAGGTTACCTAAAGATCGAGCTTCGCCCAGGCGATCGCCGATTTGTTGGGCGATCTCAAGCGATTGTTGATGGAAGCCGATGGCCTGTGCATAGTCGCCCAAAGTGCGATATGCAATACCCAAGTTGTCCAAAGAATTGGCTTCCCCTTGTCGGTTGCCGATTTGACGGGCGATATCGAGCTCTTGTTGTTGGAAGTCGATGGCCTGTTGGTAGTTGCCCAAGTTGAGATACGCAATACCCAAATTGTTTAAAGATTGGGATTCTCTTTGACGGTCGCCAATCTCGCGGGCGATATCGAGTGATTGCTGACGAAGGTCGACAGAGCGTTCATAGTCACCCAAGGCATCATACGCAATACCCAAATTGCCCAAAGCATTCGCTTCCCCTCGGCGATCGCCGATTTGGCGGGCGATCTCAAGCGATTGCTGGTAGAAGTCGATGGCTTGGCCGTAGTCACCCAAGGCATCATACGCAATGCCCAAATTGCCCAAAACAGACGCTTCGCCTCGGCGATCGCCGATTTGGCGGGCGATCTCAAGCGATTGCTGGTGGAAGTCGATGGCTTGGCCATAGTCGCCCAAGGAACGATACGCATTGCCCAAATTGCCCAAAGCATTCGCTTCCCCTTGGCGATATCCGATTTGGCGGGCGATCTCAAGCTGTTGCTGTTGGAAGTCGATGGCTTTTTGGTAGTCGCCCAAGGAATAATACGCAATGCCCAAATTGCCCAAAGAAATAGCTTCCCCTAGGCGATCGCCGATTTGGCGGGCGATCTCAAGCGATTGCTGTTGGAAGTCGATGGCTTTTTGGTAGTCGCCCAAGGAATAATACGCACTGCCCAAATTGCCCAAAGAAGCGGCTTCGCCTCGGCGATCGCCGATTTGTTGGGCGATCTCAAGCGATTGCTGGTGGAAGTCGATGGCTTGTAGGTAGTCGCCCAAGGCATGATATGCATTGCCCAAATTGCCCAAAGCATTCGCTTCGCCTCGGCGATCGCCGATTTGGCGTTTGATCTCAAGTGTTTGCTGCAGAAAGTCGATGGCTTGTCGGTAGTCGCCCAAGGAATCATACGCAATACCCAAATTGCCCAAAGCATTCGCTTCCCCTTGCAGGCTGTCTTGGGGAAAGGCGGCCCGCACCGCCTCAGCTTGAAAGCCAGCCAAGGCGACCCGCCAGAACGCCAAAGCCTCCCGAAACTCGCTACGCTCATAGTTGGCAATCCCTGCTTGGAACTGCTCATTGGCCGCCAGTATCTGCACCTCAGCCGCGCTCAAGAGCGGATTAGACCCCGCTGCAGGCGTCGGC
>JAAHIC010000279.1 GCA_010671965.1 Leptolyngbya sp. SIO4C5 | reverse complement strand
TCGGCGCTAAGGCGGTAGTGGGTGGTCTAGCCAGTAGAGAAAACAGTTAGAGCCAAGCAGTTGAGTGGAGTAGGCTGACGCTGGCTGCCAAGTCTAGCGGTCTGTCTGCTTGAAGTTGGCCGCTTCAGGTGGATCTACAACAGTGGCTGACGCTTCTATTGTGGCGAAGCTTTGACAAATTGCGACCCCCAAAACATTGGTTTTTAGTAAATTTTCTCATCGAAAGATTTTCAATTGGATGCATTTTTATCGTTTTCTTAAGCTGCTGCCTGCAGCTCTCATCTCTGCCTGACTCCTATGAGAAAATAAGGCTAGTCAAGAGAGAGTTTTGGCAGGCTAATGCCTCTTTTCGGTATCACTTCAGAATCTGCTAAACGAGGGATGGCGGGAAGTTAGGGATAGCCTACTATGACTTTAGTAAGATGCTTTTGCAATAGCAAAGTCTGGGATTTATGCCACAGTTTTCTTAAATCTGCAGAAGTCAGCTTACGCTTGTCGGTTCAATCTTCCTTGAGAGCGATCTCTTAGTCAAAGCGGTCTTAAAGCGTCTGTTTTGCAGGTAGATTGGTTTAGTTTTGGAGGGGAAAATATGAAACGGATTGCTTTAGGAGCGTTGACTCTGGCAGTTCCCCTGGTTTTTAGTAATGCAGTGCGGGCCGAAAACCCAGAGCATTTGCAGCAGCTATTGGTCACGCGCGCTTGTCGGGCTTGTAATTTAGTTGATGCTGATTTGAGCGTAATGCATCTGATTGGCGCAGATTTGCGTGACGCAGACCTGCGGGGAGCCAATCTGACCGGGGCCAATCTAGAAGGCGCAGACCTCACAGGGGCGAACCTAGAGGGGGCCAATCTGACAGATGCGCTACTGACCAATGCCAGCCTCAACAATGCGGATTTAGACGGCGCAGACTTTACCAGAGCACAGATGTACCACGTCAATGTGGCAGGCGCCTCTATCGACAACATTGATTTGACCCAGGCGCAGGTTGTCGGCACCCCCATCAGCGTGGGTGGCAACTAGGCTGCGCGACGGTGGCGATGAAGGCTTGAAGCTGGGCTTGGTTTGGCATCGAGGGCTGCGCTCCAGGGCGGGTAACTGAAAGCGCTGCAACTGAGTTACCCTGCTGCACTGCCGCCTGTAGCGACTTGCCCTGACTCAGACCAACGGCCAGTCCGGCGTTGAAAGCATCTCCAGCAGCCACAGAATCCACCGCTGTGACCGGGCAGGCCGGTAGAGAAAAGCGCTGCTCGACGCTGCTGCAGTAAACACCCTGTGCCCCCAGCTTGATGATGACGGTTTTGACCTGCCGCTGATGTAGCCGCTTCGCCGCCGCCTCAGCGGTTTCCATATCGGTGACCTCAACGCCAGTGAGCTGCGTTGCTTCAGTCTGGTTGGGGGTCAATATATCAATATGGCTATAGAGACTGTCTGGTAGCTGAGCTGGAGCCGGAGCCGGATCTAAAATGACGGTGAGATTGGCAGCCTGGGCGATCGCCGCAGCCTGTTCAACCACTGCCAGCGGAATCTCTAGCTGCAGCAGCAAAATTTGAGCCTGAGCCAAGCGCTGTTGCAGGCAGCCAAGCGCTGTCGTCCCCACACGCCCATTGGCCCCCGGCACCACAATAATGTGATTTTCGCCATCAGGGGCAACAGCGATCGCGGCAATTCCCGTCTGGGCCGTTTCATCAGCCTCCACTCCGGAGCTGTCCACCCCCGCCTGCTGCAGGCTCTGCCGTAGCTGCTGGCCAAAATCATCAGCGCCTACGCACCCAATCATCGCCGTGGGTGCCCCCAGTCGCGCCGCTGCAACAGCCTGGTTGGCCCCTTTGCCGCCCGGTATGCGGCTAAAGCGATCGCCTAAAAGAGTCTCCCCCGCAGTTGGCAAGCGAGGCGTCTGCACCACTAAATCTAGATTTAAGCTGCCAAAAACCAGAATAGACATGGCTGCCTCAGTCACGCAGCACGTAGCCCACGCCGCGCACTGTCTGAATTAGCCGCTTTTCTCCCTCCGCTTCTAGCTTCAGCCGCAGATAACGAATGTAAACTTCAATGATATTGGAATCGCCCATGAAGTCATAGCCCCAGACCTCTTCCAAAATGCGATCGCGGGTAATCACCTGCCGCGGATGGGCAATTAGGTACTCCAGCAAATCAAACTCTTTCGCCGTTAGCTCAATGCTGCGCTGGCCGCGAAAAACCTCGCGGGTCTTCGTATTGAGGCTTAGATCGTCAAACTGAAAGATTTCGGCTTCGCTAGGCTCATTGCGTCGCAGGTGCGCCCGTACCCGCGCCAGCAGTTCCTCAATGCTGAAGGGCTTAACAACATAGTCGTCTGCCCCGGCGTCTAGCCCTGCCACCCGGTCTTCAATGCTATCTTTCGCCGTCATTAAAATAATCGGCATTTTGCTGCCCGTGCTGCGCAGGCGGCGGCAAACTTCCACCCCGCTGAGGCCCGGCATCATCCAGTCCAAAATCACCAGATTCGGCTCCTGATCGCGGGCGGCCATCAACCCCGCTAGGCCATCATTGGCGACGGCAACTTCGTAGCCTTCATAACTCAGCTCCATCTGCACAAACTTAGCCAGCTTCTCTTCATCTTCCACCAGCAAAATTTTGGCGCTCATGGATGACTCTCCTGGATGAGTGTGTCTGCCGCTTGAAGTTGTCGCTTTTATTCTACGATCCAATACCCAATCAGCCAGCGTCAAGCGCTGCAAAACTTTGCTTTGACGTCAGAATCCGGCGTAATTGGCCCTTTGTCCGGAGTCTCTAGCCGATACCCCGGACCAAAATTAGCGCCTAAGCTTTTTTAGGCGGTGCCTGGTAGTACACCTTACTGCCGTGATCCGCGACAAAGTAGCAGTTGCGGTAAGCTCGCCAGAGGCTTTGCCAAATCGGGGTGCGATCGCGGCGATAATGCTCCCCCAGCACGGGCTTGATGGCGGCGGTAGCTTCTAGCAGATGGTAGTGGGGAATTGAGAGAAAAATGTGGTGGGCCACATGGGTGCCAATATTGTGGTGGATCGGATTGATCAGGCCGTAGTCCCGATCGACGGTGGAAACTGCCCCTTTGAGAAAATACCAGTCCTCACCGCGATACCAGGGCACATCGGCGTCAGTGTGATGCAAAAACGTCACCAAATCTAGCCAAATGACAAAGACGACATAGGGCATGAGATAGTACTTTGCCAAAAAGCCCCAGCCGAAGTAAAAGCCGACGCCGATTAAAGCTGCCACCATCAAACCCCACAGTCCGGTACTGGTTAACACCTGACGCTTTTCATGGGGGCGAAAGAGCTGGCTGCTGGGGAGAAAGTGAGAGCCTTGCTTGCCGGGCGATCGCTTAAACAAGTAGAGCGGATAAACAATCAAGAAAATATGGAATCGCGCCAGCTTTTCATACCAGGTCATTTGCTCAAACTGGCTCTGAGTGACCGGATACCAGCTCTCATCGGTTTCAATATTGCCGGTGTTGGCATGGTGGGTGCGGTGGCTGATGCGCCAGCCGTGATAGGGCACCAAGATGGGCGTATGGCTAAGATGACCGATGAAATGATTGAGCCAGCGATAGCGAGAAAATGAGCCGTGACCGCAATCATGCCCTATCACAAATAAGGCCCAAAACATCGTGCCCTGCATCAGCCAAAAAAGCGGAAAAAACCAGGCACTGTCAATCCAGGCGGCGACCCCGTACAGTCCCGCAATGATGCCGATATCTAAGAAAAAGTAGGCCAGCGATCGCCCCAGATTGGGTTGAAAACAATGGGCTGGAATCGCCCGACGCACATCCTGCAGCGTGAACGGTAGCGTTTCACGCCCTGACGGACGAGACAATAAAGTAAAGGTCACGTTATCAAGCTCTAAAAATTACCATTGACAGGCTGTTTAGTGAACTCCGGCAGGGAACAAATTTGTCAACAGCCACAGGTGGTTAATTGTAGTGCTTAACGTTACTTAATGAATAGATGTACTGGCAGATTTTACGGAAAATCTCGGGCAGTGGCGTGACCGCTTGAAGGACGATAGCTGATATAGCTGAATGCATTCAGCCTTTTATGCGGGTCATCTTAGCCTGGAGGTACGGCGAGCGTCTGGGTTTAACTCAATACCCAGCGCCGCCAAGCTGTCCTTTTTAGGTTCGTAGAGGGGGTAGTCAGCTCAAATGTTTACCTGGTAGTGTCAGGCTACGGAGCTGATGACGTCACTTGATTATTCACGTTAGGTCAGTTCGCTTTAATTTAGAAAATATCGGTTAGGGAATGAAAGCTCCATGTCCCAGCAAAATCCTCAATCAGAAATTTGGCAGCCCTTCAACCAGTGGTTGCATCAGCAAATTATGCAGCTCAGTGTCGATATGCTGAGCGCCGGCTTGCTCACCTGCACCGCCTGTGAAAAAGCTTTTGGTGAATACATTTTGGAGTACCAAGGCGAAAAATTTCGCCTGCCAGCCGGGGCCACCTACGCCTTTTTGAATTTCGTTCAGGCTACGACTGCTGAGTCTTCCCATCCCTAAGCCATCATGAGTAAACCTGCTCTGCTGACGGTAGATGACGATCCTGATGTCCTCCAGGCGATCGCCCGCGACTTGCGCCAGCAGTACGGCGATCGCTTTCGCATTATGCGGGCTGACTCGGGTACAGCGGCCTTAGACATGCTGAAGCAGATCAAGCTGCGCAATCAGCCCCTAGCGCTGATGCTGGTAGATCAGCGGATGCCGCAGATGAGCGGCGTTGAATTTTTAGCCGCCGCCGTCGCGCTTTTTCCTCAAGCGAAGCGGGCATTGCTGACAGCCTACAGCGACACCGATGCCGCCATTCGCGCCATCAATCAGATCGACCTGGACTACTACCTGATGAAGCCTTGGGATCCCCCCGAGGAACAGCTCTATCCCGTTGTGGATGATTTGCTGGCAGACTGGCAGGCTCACTTTCACCCGCCTTTTGAGGGAATTCGCGTCATTGGCGATCGCTGGAATCCTCAAAGCCACCAGGCCAAAGACTTCCTAGCCCGCAACCAGATTCCCTACCGCTGGCTAGACATTGAGCAGAGCGAGGAGGCCCGCACCCTAGTAGGCTGCGCTGAATCCCAAACTGCTCCCCTACCCCTGGTGCTGTTTCCTAATGGCGATCGCCTCAGCCAGCCCGACAACGTGCAGCTAGCCGAGAAAATTGGCCTGCAAACCACGGCCGCTAAACCCTTCTACGACCTAGTGATCGTCGGCGGCGGCCCGGCGGGGCTAGCAGCAGCCGTCTACGGGGCTTCTGAGGGGCTGCGGACGGTGCTGGTGGAGCGTGAAGCCCCCGGCGGGCAGGCGGGCACCAGCTCCCGAATTGAAAACTATCTGGGCTTTCCGGTAGGGCTAAGCGGCGGCGACCTGGCCCGCCGCGCCGTCAGTCAGGCCCGGCGGTTTGGGGTCGAAATTCTCACGCCCCAGGAAGTGCAGGCCATCCGGGTCGAAAATGACTATCGCCTGATTGCGCTCAGCAACGGCAGCGAAATTAGCTGTCATGCCCTGATTTTGGCCCTGGGTGTCTCTTGGCGGCGGCTTAAGGTGCCGGGCATCGATCGCTTTACCGGGGCCGGAGTTTACTACGGTGCTGCCCAGACCGAGGCGATCGCCTGCACCGATGAAGATGTCTTTGTGGTAGGAGGGGCCAATTCTGCCGGGCAGGCGGCCATGTACTTCTCTAAGTACGCCCGCAGCGTCACCATGCTGGTGCGGGGGGAGTCGCTGACCAAGAGCATGTCCCAGTATCTGATTGACCAAATTGAGGCCACCGACAATATTCAGGTTCAGTCCCATACCAGCGTCATTGAGGCCAAGGGCGATACCAGCCTCGACACTTTGATTTTGCAGAACTCCCAGACCGGAGAGACTCAGAGCGTTCCGGCTAATTCTCTGTTCATCTTCATTGGCGCAGTGCCTTACACCGACTGGCTAGACGGCCTGCTGCAGCGGGACTCGCGGGGCTATCTTTTCACAGGCGATGACCTTAGATCAGACGTTGCCCCCCATCAGGTATGGTCGCTGCCGCGATCGCCCTATCTGCTCGAAACCAACGTTCCCGGCATCTTTGCGGTGGGGGATGTGCGTCACGGTTCGGTGAAGCGGGTGGCTTCTGGAGTGGGAGAAGGCTCCATCTGCGTTCAGTTTGTGCATCGCTATCTTGACGACCTGCGCTGAGGAACTCACTGATGCAGTGTATTGACGATCTGCTGGAGTTGGAACCGTTTAAGTATCTGCCGCGATCGCGCCTGGAATGGATGTGCGATCGGGCTGAATCGATGCGGCTAGATCCGGGCACAGCCTTAGTTCAGGAAGGCGAGCAGACTGAAAATATTTACGTCTTGGTGTGTGGA
>JAAHIC010000278.1 GCA_010671965.1 Leptolyngbya sp. SIO4C5 | reverse complement strand
TCTGGGATTGGTGTTAGTCGGTCTGTTTTCCGCCACCATTTCAACCGCAGACGCCCAGAGAGAAGGTAGCAGCCGGGTGGCCAGTTCCGGTAGGGCCAGTTCCGGGTCGCCACCGCTGAGTTCGGGTAAGAGCACCCGCGCCGTCAGGCCGACAATCGTAGCGGCGATCGACAAAACAATATTGAGAACTAGATATAGGTTGCGGGTGCGACTGACTTTTTCCACCGAATCAATGGTCATCATCCGCACCATGATATGAGGCTGACCGATGACGCCAAAGCCGGAGGTGGCCCAGGCAAAGATGAAGGGTACAGCGCCAAACAACAGATGGGTCGGCCAGGGACTCACTAAGTCAGGACTGATATCTCTCAGCTGCTGCCCTAAAGCGCTGAAACCGCCAACTGTGGCGATCGCTGTTCCTGCCAGCAAGATCATGGAGCCAATCATCAAAATAGACTGGACTGAGCCCACCCAGATGGAGGCGCGAATGCCGCCTAGGGTGCAGTAGATTGCTACGATTGCCGCTCCTAGCAGAATGCCGACGGCAAGATCCCAGTCAAATAAAACACTAAGGGCTTTGCTACCGGCCTGAAGCTGCGCCGCCGCATAGGTTCCTAAAAAGCCCAGGGTCAGCAGCGCCACCGTCGCCGTTATCCAGCGTCCACCCTCGACACTGTGGCCCAGAAAATCAGCAATGGTTTCTGAGTTAGCCGTTTCTGAATTCTGACGCAGGCGCTTGTGTATCGAAAGCCAGGCGCAAATTTCCCCCGTTAAATAGCCGACCGAGATCCAAATCGCTGACAGCCCGGTTTCATAGGTAAATCCAATCAGCCCGATAAACATAAAGCCGCTGTTGCCTGTCGCCACGGTGGACAAAGCGGCTAGCCATGAATTAACGCCCCTGCCTGCCAGTAAATAATCTGAGCTAGTGCTGCTCTTATGCCGACTGGCATAAAGACCCACACCGATAAATAAAGCAATGAAGCTAGCAAAGGTAATGGCGATCGGGGCTGTTTCGGACATTTAAGCGTATCAATTAGAACATTTAGTAGTGTAACGAAGCTTTACAACGGGTGACAGATACAGCGGCAAAACAAAAGCGGGGATGCAGTGCGCACCCCCGCCCAAGCGGTTTCTGAAAAGATGAGATCCTACGCCGTTACCGGGGTGCGGGCATCGCGGCTAGAGCCGTCAGCAGCTAGGCGCTCGCCTTCGATGAAGGAACGTAGCATCCAGGCCATTTCTTCGTGAGCTTCCATCAGTCCGGTGAGGAAATCAGCGGTGCCTTCATCATGGTAGTCGTCTTGGCACTTGTCGATGTGCTCGCGCAGATTGCGGATGATCTGCTCATGGTCGTCAACGAGACGAGCCACCATTTCAGTTGCGGTAGGCAAGTCGTTGGTGTGCTCTTTGATGGTGGTTAGCTTCAAGAAACCTTCTGCTGTACCAACCGGGTAACCCCCCAAAGTCCGGATCCGCTCAGCGATCGCGTCGATGTTAAGCGCAATTGCTTCGTATTGCTCTTGCCACAGTTCATGTAGGGTACGGAACTGAGGACCGACCACATCCCAGTGGTACTTCTTGGTCTTAATGATGAGCAGGTAAGCGTCTGCCAGGTCGCGATTCAACAAATCGTTAACGCCATTGCGTTGTTCTTCTGTGAGGCCGATGTTAATGCTTTTCATAGAAAATATTCTTTTGACTGCTCTTTCTATTAAAGAAATTTTATTGATTTGAAACATCCTTCAGGAGACAGAGCCTACTTTGAAAGCAGGTCTAAACCCTTCAGTTAGTTTTCTAACAGGATGAAGTAAATGATTTCTTTCTTTGGGTAGATGTCGCAAATAGGCTTTTTTCTTGATGGCTCTTTAGAAAAGCTTTTACTAGAGATTAAGCTTTGTCGCTTAGGTCGAACTGATTGAGCAAAGAATGATTGAGCGACCTGGCTTGAGCCAGCATATTCTTGCTGCTAAGGGCTTTGCGCATTTAGCAAACCGCCTTTTTCTAGGCGGTGGTATAGCGATAGATGTTATTAACCATACATTTTTCTGCTCAACCTCTGCTCCAATTGCTAATTAACCTTTTGATAGATTTAAAGGCGATCGCTTCGCTCAAAAATCTAAATACCCTACTCTGCAATCTTTCAATAAAAGAGTTTCTCAAAGCTGAATAAAATTGTTATTGACGCTAAATTACGAGAAGACAGTAAGAAGTCCTTAAAAATCGGAATTAGCAATGGTTACTATACAAGCAACCGATACCTATCCGCTCTCTGCTGAAGCGCTACAGCAGATGAATGCCTACTGGCGAGCGGCCAACTATTTATCTGTCGGTCAAATTTATTTATTAGATAATCCGCTGCTGAAAGCCCCCCTGCAGCAAAGCCACATTAAGCCGCGTTTGTTAGGCCATTGGGGAACCACACCAGGACTTAACTTCATCTATGTCCACCTTAACCGGGTGATTAAAGCGCGTGACCTCAGCATGATTTACATTGCGGGGCCGGGGCATGGTGGCCCTGGACTGGTGGCAAATACCTATTTAGAAGGCAGCTATAGCGAGCACTATCCCAACATTGCCGAGAACGAAACTGGGATGAAGCGGCTGTTTAAACAGTTTTCTTTTCCCGGCGGCGTCCCTAGCCACGTGGCACCAGAAACGCCCGGCTCGATTCATGAAGGGGGCGAGCTAGGCTATTCCCTTTCTCATGCCTACGGTGCGGCCTTTGACAATCCCGATCTAGTGGTCGCCTGCGTCATTGGTGATGGCGAGGCAGAAACCGGGCCACTGGCGGCGGCTTGGCACTCCAATAAATTTCTCAATCCGGCTCGTGACGGAGCAGTGCTGCCGATTTTGCATCTCAACGGCTACAAAATCGCTAACCCGACGCTGATGGCCCGCATGAGCCATGAAGAGTTAGAAAGCCTGTTTGTCGGCTATGGCTACAAGCCCTATTTCGTCGAAGGCTCCGAGCCAGAGAAAATGCATCAGGCGATGGCACGGACGCTAGATGCAGCCTTGGAAGAGATTGAGGAAATTCAGCGCTCAGCTCGTGAGGGCGATGAGGTGCAGCGACCGCAGTGGCCGATGATTGTGCTGCGATCGCCCAAAGGTTGGACTGGCCCAGAGTCAGTTGATGGCAAGAAAGTAGAGGATTTTTGGCGATCGCACCAGGTTCCTATTTCTGGCATCGCTAAAAATTCTGACCACGTCCAGCAGCTCGAAGCCTGGATGAAAAGCTATCGGCCAGAGGAACTGTTTGACGAAAACGGCCAGCTCATTCCAGAACTCAAAGCCCTTGCTCCCACTGGCGAACGACGGATGGGAGCCAATCCCCATGCCAACGGCGGCATTCTGCTACGCGACCTGAGTTTGCCAGACTTTCGGGACTACGCTATCACCGTCGATCAGCCAGGTACAACCTACGAACAGGCAACCAAAGTGCTGGGCGCCTTTCTGCGGGATGTGATGCAGAACAATATGGAAACGTTCCGTGTCTTTGGCCCCGACGAAACCGCCTCCAACCGCCTCAGCGCCCTGTTAGAAGTCACCAAGCGTACCTGGATGGCCGACCGGCTTCCGGAAGACAGCGAAGGCGGCGATCTCAGCCCCGATGGCCGCATCATGGAGATTCTCAGCGAGCACACCTGTCAGGGCTGGCTAGAGGGCTACTTGCTCACCGGACGCCACGGCTTTTTCTCCTGCTATGAAGCCTTCATCCACATCATTGACTCCATGTTCAACCAGCACGCCAAGTGGCTGAAGGTAACGAAGAAAGAGATTCCCTGGCGGCGTCCCATTGCCTCCCTCAACTACCTGCTGACTTCCCACGTCTGGCGACAGGATCATAATGGTTTTTCGCACCAAGACCCCGGCTTTATCGACCATGTAGTGAACAAAAAGGCCGACGTCATCCGCGTCTATCTGCCCCCCGATGCCAATACCCTGCTGTCAGTAGCCGATCACTGCCTCAAAAGCCGCAATTATGTCAACGTCATCGTGGCGGGCAAGCAGCCGGAACTGCAGTATCTAACGATGGATCAAGCCATCAAGCACTGCACCCAGGGCATGAGCATCTGGCAGTGGGCCAGCAACGACCAAGACAGTGAACCGGATGTCGTGATGGCCTGCTGCGGCGATGTACCCACTCAGGAAACCCTGGCGGCTGTAGATTTTCTGCGTCAGCATCTGCCCGATATCAAGATTCGCGTCGTGAATGTGGTAGACCTGATGGCGCTGCAGCCTGCCAGCGAACATCCCCACGGCACCAGCGATGTCGATTTTGTCAGCATGTTTACCCCCGATAAGCCGATCATCTTTGCCTTTCATGGCTATCCCTGGCTGATTCACCGATTGACCTATAGCCGCCCCAACCACGGCAATCTGCACGTGCGGGGTTACAAAGAAGAAGGCACCACCACCACGCCCTTTGACATGGTGGTGCGCAATGAGATCGATCGCTTTAGCCTAGCGGATGATGCCCTCGATCGCATTCCCCGCTTCGTCTATCAAAAGGCCCACGTGAAGCAGATGATTCACGACAAGTTCGTAGAGCACAAACAGTACGTCTACGAGCACGGCGAAGACATGCCCGAAATCCGCGACTGGAAGTGGCCGTATTAAGGAAAGCTCTGGTCAAAGCCAAAAACCGGAATTAGGTTTCTGAGGCCAAAGCGAAAGCCTTGGCTCTAGTAAGATCACAGAAACCTAGTTCCTGAGATCAGGGAACTAACTTTAGCCGCTAAATTTTAAAAAATATGAGCTTGACCGTTTATTTCTTGCGACATGGTGAAACCGAATCCAGCCGCAATGATGGCTTTTGTGGTGTTTCAGATCCAGATCTGACCGATGTAGGCAAAGCTATGGCCGAGGCGTTTGCCAAAGCCTATCAGTCATTCCAGTGGGAAGCCATTTACGTCAGCCCCATGAAGCGCACCGTTGCCACGGCAACGCCAATCTGTGAGCTAACCGGACTGGAGATGCAGCTCCGAGACGGGCTGAAAGAAATGGACTTTGGCCAGTGGGAAGGCAACGATAAACCCGCTGTTCACCGCGAATTTCCCGACGACTACGTGCGCTGGCTCACCGAACCGGCTTGGAACCCACCCACCGGGGGGGAAACCGCTGTGCAGGTAGGCAGCCGCGCCGCCCTGGTAATGGCAGAAATTGAGGAAAAGCATACCTCCGGTAATGTCCTAGTGGTTTCCCACAAATCCACAACGCGGATTGTTCTCTGCAACCTACTGGGCATCGACTTAGGCCGCTACCGCGATCGCGTTGCCATGCCTGTTGCCTCCGTCAGCACTATTGAATTTGACGTACACGGGCCGCTGCTCAGAAGCCACGGCGATCGCGCCCACCTGCCCGCTGAACTGCGCAATCTGCCAGGGACATAAGGGCAGAGATAGAAGCAAAGGAAGTGAGGAAGACAGGGAGTCGCACAAGCTGAGAAAAATCCGTACAGGCAGATTGGCGCAATCTGCTTCAGCTATGACCGCCATCTCTCAACCAAACCTGCCCCGCCGCGATCGCTCTTATTAAAAGCTCCTCAAGCTCATGCACATTCTCATCCTCAACGCCGGATCCAGCAGCCACAAATGCTGCCTCTATGATCTTGCAGCCGACTCCCTGCCAAACGATCCGCCAGAGCCGCTCTGGCAAGGGCAGCTCGACTGGACCCATCAGCAAGGCAAAGTTGAGCGGACGGTCAAAACGGCGACAGGAGAGACAGAGGAGACAGTGCTGTCGGTTTCGTCGCGGCAAGAAGGGCTAGCTCAGCTCTTAGAAACCCTGTGGAGCGGCAAAACTCAGGTCATTGCGGGGCCAGAGTCGATCGCTATCGTCGGCCACCGGGTCGTTCACGGCGGCGAGAAATACCACGACAGCGTCCGAATTGACGCCGCCGTGAAACAGACCATTGAAGACTTGATTCCCCTAGCGCCGGAGCACAACCCGCTTAATCTAGAAGGCATTGAAGCGATCGCTGGGATCCTTGGCAACGTGTCTCAGGTAGCCGCCTTTGACACCGCCTTCCACGCCCAAATGCCAGAAGCCGCTTTTACCTACGCGGTACCCTACGACTGGCGATCGCAGGGCATTCGCCGCTATGGATTTCACGGCATTAGCCATCAATACTGCGGGCAGCGGGCCGCGCAGTTGCTAGAAAAACCGCTGGCAGACTTGCGGCTGATTACCTGTCATTTAGGCAATGGCTGCTCTCTGGCTGCGGTGCAAAATGGCTGCAGTGTTGACACCACAATGGGCTATACGCCCCTAGAAGGGTTGATGATGGGCAGCCGCAGCGGCTCAGTCGATCCAGGGCTGGTGCTGCAAAAGCTGCAGCACCAGCCCTGGATCGACA
>JAAHIC010000277.1 GCA_010671965.1 Leptolyngbya sp. SIO4C5 | reverse complement strand
TTTCATCTTCCGAGCAGAGATCGAGAATGTGGTCATTGGCGAATAGTTCTGGGCTGTGAACCACCAGTTTTAGATCGTAGGGTTGATCAAAGTACTGGCTAATATCCTCATCCATGTCTTTGTAACTGAGGTGAAACTCAGCCAGGGTAGGATTGGACTTCGCCAAAATTGATTTGAAGTCGTGATAGCGCACTGGCAGTCCCCAAGGGCGCTTAAAGCAGTAGGGTCTAGGCTGGGCTGACCGATCGAGCAGATCGCTGGGGAAGAAAAAGTCACCGGCCTTGAGCGGTCTCTTGGCCGGTAGCCCAATCAGCTCCAGTTTGCGGTTGGGCTGTAGGCCCTGTCCTGGACTTTTAACCGCTAGCATCTCGGCTGTAATCACCTCTCCCGGCTGCAGGTCGCACCGCGTTATGAGGCTCTTGGCCAGAATCTCTCGATTCAGCCGCTCACCCTGACTGATCTGGCGTGCCTCGGTCGTTCCCAGAGCTTGTTCAACCTGTCGGATGCCCGTTACTAGATTTTTGAATTCCTGAGGGAGCAGGCTGACTTTGTGATCGTTGCCTTCCAGAGTTTTATCAAGGGTGAGGTGTTTTTCAATGACTTTGGCCCCTTTAGCAACCGCCGCGATCGCCACGTAGATGTCCCGCTCGTGACCAGAGTATCCCACCGGGCAGTCGCCGATCTCTTTCAGTCGCTCTAGGTAGTTGAGCTGGACGTCTTTGAAGGGGGTTGGATAAGTAGAGTTGCAGTGCAGCAGGACATATAAACCCCCTAACTGTTTCAGCAGCGCTACGGTTTCTTTAATTTCCGTTTCCGTAGACATGCCTGTAGAGCAAATCAGCGGCTTACCAGTTTTGACCAGCGCGCTTAGCAGGTCATGATTGGTCAAGTCTGCCGAAGCTACTTTATAAGCCAACAGTCCATAAGCTTCTAACTGTCTCAGGCTCTCAAAGTCCCAGGGAGTACACAGCGGTAAAATCCCTTTTTCCTGGCAATAGTCGAAGGTTGCAAACAGGGCTGCCGGACTGAGCTGAAATCGGCGGAGCAAATCCAGCGTGTACTGCGATCCTAGATCTTCGCGGGTATCTTCTGCCCGACCACCATTGCGATATAGGGAGGGCAGGTGACGCATCTGAAATTTGGCGCAGTTGGCACCGGCGGCGACAGCGGCGTCTACCAGTGCTTTGGCCCTAGCTAGACTACCATTGTGGTTGTTGCCAATCTCAGCAATCACGAACGTAGGAGACTTAACATCTAGGGTAAAATCACCTAGCTGAATCCCGTTGGGACGGCTGCGGGCGATCGCTACCAAGCGGTGATTGCGATCGAGTAAAGGAATAAACTCAATTTTTTCGGAAAAAGCTGCCTGAATGCTGTCACGCTCTGCGTCAAAAAAAGCAAACTTAAAGTCTTTATTGGAAATGCTAGAAATAGACTGATTGAGATTGATGCTATTTTGCCGTACTAGCCAGCGGCGAAAGTCACCATCAGTAACGATGCCCTCAAGTACCCCAGATTCAGTGACAGAAAAGATGATGCGGCTTTTGTTATCGCTAATTTTTCTTAAGGCATCAACGATACTGTCTTCAGCAAAGATGATGTACTTTTTCAGTTGAGTTTCGATAATCATAAGGCTAATTACCTAGTCTAATGATGGCGCTTTAGCAGCGTTTCTATGACTTCAAATTCAGCTAAGCTATCAATTTCCCAAGCCGAAAGCTCATCCATCTCAAACAGCTCAATTCTTCCGCCCAAACGATTGCCTCTCTCTTTCAAAACCCAGGGCTTAAAGACATAGATAGAACCATTTTCAACATACTGAGGATTCATCTCTTGACGGCGCTGTCGCTGCTGGCAGTCATAGTTGATTGGTATCGCCTTGCCGTCAACTCTTTGCCAGAGGAATCGATGTGAGGGAGAAACAGAGAGTAGTGAATCGGCCCCGGTTTGACGCAATTTTGTGATTGCGCCGTCAATATCTTGGCCTGATCTAATAGGCGAAGTACATTGCAAGAAAACAATTAGGCTAGGCGAAAATCCGATTGACTCAATCTCTGTTAGAGCGTGGATCAAAGCAGATTCTGAAGTGGCTTCATCACTGGCTAATGCCGCTGGGCGGTGAATGACGGCTGCCTCATAGGACTGAGAAATCTGAGCAATTTCATCGTCATCAGTGGAAACATAGACTTGACTGATCAATTGAGCATCGTGACAGTGCAAAATTGAATGAGCAATTAGCGGTTTGTCTGCGAGCAGCCGCACGTTTTTGCGGGGAACTCCTTTAGAACCACCGCGAGCCGGAATGATTGCAATAACTTCCAACTGAGAATTTGATCGATTCACAATCTAGGCTTAGCTCTAAGAACTCATGCGTTCAATCGCAAACGGCATCGCTAGCCGATAAATGACCCAGGCCAGCAGTAAACCGATAAGGGCGATCGCGCTAGCAATCCAAAATCCAACCGGACTGGAAAGTTCGCTGGCGGTAGTCAGCTCCCGCAGGGTAACTAGGAGTGGCGTAACCGGATTGAGCCTAACCAACCAGCTAAAAGTCCCCTCCTGGGGAACTGGATAAATTACAGGAGTTAAAAACAGCCAAAATCCAGTCAGCAGCGTTAGACTTTTGGAGAAATCTTGATAAAGGGCGCTCAAAGGGGCTAAAAATACCCCTACTAAGGTTCCTAAAAAAAATCAAGTGGATCAAAGCGACAGGGGCTAAAACTATAGTCCAGCTGACGGGTATATGAAACCAAATAAAGAGTCCTATAATTAAAACGAGCTTGATGGCAAAATTGAAGCCGACTTCTCCTAATTTGGCCAGAATAAGGGCTTCGCGGGGAAAATTAATCTTAGCTAGCATCAGCTTAGCCTGGGTGACGGCCTGAATCGGTCCTTGAACTGCCTCTACAAATGTTTGCCAAATCACCGTATTGAACATGACGTAAGCCGGATAGGGGACGTCAGTTTCGCTGAAGGTAATCACTTTGGCATTGCTGGCCAGGGTAAGTCCAACTGCCATGACAATGGGAGGAATAAAAGCCCAAAAAAAGCCTAAGTAGGACTGTCGATACTGAGCGCTGATATCTCGGACTAACAGCCTCCAAGCTAGCTCGCGAGAAGACCGAAGATCCTGGAGCATTTCTGCTGCAAGCTGTCGCGGATCTTTAAGCTTACTCCTGTAGCTGTGAACAACGATAGGAAGCGCCTGACCGCAATCTTTCTGATGCATGACTATTGCTCATTTTGAACTCATTGCGGGATCCTCTTGATTAATGGGGGCAGGGGGGATCCTATCTCTACCACTAGCATTCAAATTTTGGGCTGCGTAACTCCTAGGATTCTTGGCAAATATCTACGCTATTCAATCTCCTAAGTTCCCTTCTAAAAAGAAAAATTTTAGGCTAATCCTCCCTTTTCAAAGAGGATTAGAGGAGATCTTTGAGCGAATGCTAAATGGATCAGTATATTTCTTTTCAAACAATTTTTTATTAATCGTTTTTTAGATTGGCCTCCTCTGAAAATTAAGGTCTTGAGTTAAGTTATCAGTAATAAGCCGCTGCAATTTAAAGCTCAAATCAACTTTGCTAGTTTTTGGATAGGACTTATATAAAGTTTCTCTTAACCTATGACATCAATCTAAAACTGCTCTACGCTAAAGCACATAGGATTGAGCTGTTGAAAGTAGTTAGAGCTGATCAAATCAGCTTTACATTTTCTAAACATTCAATCTTTGGTTTTCTGCCGAGTACCTACGTAGCTGAGATAAGTTGGCACAGCAGCTCGGTACTTCGTTAAAACTGCTCTAGGCAACCCTGTTGGTCTGTCCTATGCCACTGGTTTCTGTCATTGTTCCGGTACATAACGGTGCTAAAACAGTTCGGGCCTCGCTGGAATCCGTTTTGCGGCAAACCCTGACGGATTTTGAGCTGATCGTTATTGACGATGGCTCGACAGATGAAACCCTCGCGGTCATTTCCGAGCTGAGAGACGAGAGATTGAAGCTGTTTTCCTATCCCAATGCTGGGGTTGCCGCTAGCCGTAACCGGGGGGTGAGCCACAGTTCGGGGGCTTATCTTTCGTTTTTAGATGCTGATGATCTATGGGTAGCTGACAAACTGGCCGCGCAGCTCACGGCTCTGCAGGCAAATCCTCAAGCTGCGATCGCCTACAGCTGGACTAACTATATCGATCAGGCCGATCGCCTGATCGATCGCGATCGGCGCGTGACGCTCAGCGGCGACGTCTATGCTCAGCTTTTAGTGCAAAATTTTTTAGAAAGCGGCTCCAACGTGATGATTCGTCGTCAAGCCTTCTTAGCGGTTGGTGGCTTTGATGAATCGCTGCATGGCCCGGAGGACTGGGACTTGCTGATTCGGTTGGCGGCCCGTTACCCTTTCGTGGCTGTAGCACAGCTGGGCATTCTCTACAGAATTTGCGGTTCTAGTTCAGTTTCTGCCAATCTGCCTCGTCAGGAAGCCCAAACGCTTAGGGTGATTAATCGTTCTTTTGAGCAAGCCCCCGATGTGCTGCAGCCGCTCAAGCAAAAGAGCTTGGCTAACTTTTACCAATATCTCTGCTTCAAAGCGGCTGATGGCGCTTCTGGAAGAGAAAAAGGACAGCTAGCAGCTCACTATTACTGGCAGGCGCTCAAGGCTGATTGGACAGTGTTAACTCATCGCCTGGGGATGACGGTCAGAGTGTTTGTCAAAATTCTGGCGGCGCTGGCCTTGCCGCCGCTGGTCTATCAGCGACTGATCCTGTTATGGCGCTCATAGTTTCGGTTTGAACCTGTACTTGCAGTTTACCTCCGCCGCTACGGCGCTAAACAATGAAGCCTAGAATATCCGTCGTGATGCCCGTTCACAATGGCGAAGACTACATTGAGCCAGCCGTTGATAGTGTACTAAATCAGACTTTCAGCGATTTTGAGCTAATTGTAGTGGATGATGGCTCTAGCGATCGCACCGTAGAGCGCCTGCAGAAGTATTCCGACTCTCGGCTGCGGATTTATCAGCAGCTCCCCAAGGGGCTGGCCCCGGCCCTCAATCAGGGATTGCGGCTGTGTCAGGGGGAGTTTGTGGCCCGCATGGATGCCGATGATATTTGTTTGCCTAAGCGATTGGAGCGACAGGTGACCTTTTTGGAGACGCATCCAGAGGTCGTGGCGGTCGGTTCTGAGGTGCTGCTGATTGATCCCGATGGCTGGCCCATTGCTCTGCGCGGTCATCACCAGTCTCACCCGCAGATTGAAAAGGAGCTTTTAGCGGGTCTAGGAGGCGCCATCACCCACCCAACGCTGATGGTGCGACGGCAGGCACTGGCCGAGATTGGCGGCTATTCAGAGGCGCGACCCACCAACGAAGATCTACAGCTCTACTTACAGCTAGGGGAAGTGGGGCAGCTTGCCAACCTGCCAGAGGTTTTGCTGCACTACCGGGTCCATTTCAAAAGCGTCAATCATACCCAATACCAACAGCAGGTCGTCGATGCCGTGAGCATTGTCGAAGAGGCGATCGCCCGTCGGGGACTGACCGATCAAAAACTGCCTCAGTTTGGCAGTCGCAAGGGCTACGGCGATCCGCTGGTCTTACATTTGCTCTGGGCTTGGCAGGCGTTTAGGGCCGGAAACTTTGCCACCTCGCGCAAGCACGTTCTAGCGGCTTATCGGCTTAATCCTCGCTGCTTTCTCAACCCGCGACTGGTCGGCGCAATTGTGCTGCCTCCTCGCCTGACTCAGTTTCTGCGTCAAACCCTACGGCTCAATCAGCCAGCAACTTAAACCGCTAGTCGTAGAGCATCCATTCATAGGGCGTTCCTTGCAAACAGGCTTCTACCTCAGAAAAGTTGCGCAGTATTTTTTGCAGCGGAAAAGGATTGGTGCGGCTGCGCTTGATGGTGACAGGGTGAACCGGCAGGCCAATGAAGTCGCACACTCGCTGATAGCCCTGTTTGGGATTATTAAGAATGTCATCTTCATAGGTGAGCCAGAGGGCGCGATCGCCGGCCAGGATCGCTTCTAGCTCGGCATAACCGCGATCGCGCTCTGCAAAGCTGTCAAGTAGGGGCATCTGGTAGTAGCCAAACCGAACGCAGTCAGTGTCTAAGGTAATGGGTTCGAGTTGGGCCTGGGTTCCGGCGGGCTGGTGCCAGACTTTGCCTTTTTGCTGTCCCACTTTTTCCGAAACATACTGTCGCAGATAGTTCTGGCGCTTCAGCCCGATAAAGTGGCGATAGCCTAACTGTCTCAGATCGCTGATGTACTGGGCGGGTACCGTATTCAAAATGGCTTTGCGCAGATGATAGGCCGGATGACACTTGGTTTCAAAGCCGTAGCACTGCCTGCGGGCTAGCCTGGCTCACCCGCAGGC
>JAAHIC010000276.1 GCA_010671965.1 Leptolyngbya sp. SIO4C5 | reverse complement strand
CTCAATTACGGAAGGCATCGGCCACGACGCAGCGAATATCGGCATTTTTCTCTTTTAGGGCCATAGCCGTACCGGCATAAGTCCCTCCGGTGCCCGTAGCGGCGACCCAGGCGTCTACTTTACCGTCAGTTTGCCGCCAAATTTCAGGCCCAGTGGTTTCATAGTGAGCTTGGCGATTGGCTAAATTATCAAACTGGTTGGCCCAAATCGCGTTTTCCATTTCCTCGGCTAGCCGCCCTGACACTTTGACGTAGTTATTGGGATCGCGGTAGGGCACTGCCGGAATGGGCCGTACCTCAGCGCCAAGCGTACGCAGCAGATCCATCTTTTCCTGGGACTGGGTGTCTGGAATCACAATCAGGCAGCGATAGCCTTTCGCATTGCAGATATGAGTTAGCCCAATTCCCGTATTACCTGCAGTCCCTTCAACGACGGTTCCCCCTGGCTGCAGCAGTCCCTTTTTCTCAGCCTCCTCAATGATGTAAAGTGCTGCGCGATCTTTGACTGACCCGCCTGGATTCAGAAATTCTGCTTTGCCCAAAATCTCACAGCCTGTCTCTTCACTGAAGCTGTGAAGTCGAATCAGGGGCGTGTTACCCACTGTGCCTACGAAACCGTCTTTAATGTCCATTCCTGAATTTTGTCGTGGGGTCATTCCCTATTCTCTAGGAAAACTTCCCTCGGATCTACTGAGACACAAACTTTTAGCCTGCTAGCTCAAAATTCGCAGCGCTGGCGCACTCGACGAGGCTTTAGCTGCTCGCAAGCTCCCCCGGCTGCTGCCACTTCCCTGTTCAAGGAGACAGGGAAGATTCTACCGCTAGCCCTAGGCGTCTCAAATCTTGAACGGCGTCACGCCTAACTCGTTCTCTCAAGCCTTCAGGCAGAACCATCGCGGCGGCCTAGCTCGTACACGCCGCTGCCAATGCAGGCAATCATGCCAACGCTAATGGCCCAGCTCCGCCCTAAACTTAACTCAATCCCAATTTCCGCTAAGATACCGACTAAAATAAACGGCACAATGCTAAAGATCGATGCATAGAAGGCATTTTGAGATTCTCGTCCTTTCCGCGTCCGCTCAAACTCTTGCTGGGAGGTATAGAGCGATCGCTCAGCAAAATTAAACCAGCGATTGAGCTGTTCCGTCACCCATTCGGCTACGGGCGAGAAAGCTAAATACAGCGCTAATGCCCATAATGTCGCTCCAGCGATTGTTGCTGTGTTGATTTGCTGCAGGTCAAAAGGAAAGAGTTCTGTAAGCATTGAAAGATTTTAGCGAGAGAGTCTTATGTTAAATAAGTTGAAGAGATAATAACGGGAAAATTAAGGGCCAATCTTGACCGCTGCTTCCGGGTCTTATCGACTGCTCTATCCTACCTGCTAACCTATAATGTCTGATTTTTATAGCCCCCCTGTAGACGAACTGAAATCTGCCCTTGTTCGAGCCGAAGTCGCTCAAAATTTAATTCGCCCTGTGGGAGCCTATGCCCTACACGGCATCACGGTTTGGCACAACAGTCTGCTGGCGATCGATGCCTTGAGAGGGTATCTCCTCCGCATTGATCCAGCGACTAGCAATGCCACTATCCTCAATGCTCGCAGCACAGAACCCTTTTTAGACGCCACCGGATTGGCTGTTTGGGATGGAACGCTATGGATTAGCCGGGGGCACGAATTACTGAGCTGTCCGCTAGAGCAGCCAGAGCCGCAGCTCTTTACCACCCTACCCTATCCAATTGATGGCGTAGCCATCTGGGGCACCACGCTCTACGCAAGCTGCCAAAAGGCTGGTTATATCTTCGTCTTGAGCCGAGAGACCGGGCAGCAGATCACCAAATTGCCCGCGCCAGGCATTGGCATTGAGAATATTGCGGTTTCAGGCGAGTATCTATGGCTGTGCGATCAAACTGAGCAGACGGTTTACTGCTTAGATCGGGCTACGGGAGACATTATCACCAGTCTGCTGACGCCGTTTGCCTCTCCAACAGGTATTGCCGTTTTGCCGAAGACAGATCCGCAGGCTGGCAGGCTGTGGGTTGCCTACACCTTTGAAGAACCCTACATTCGCGACGATCCCAACTCAGAAAATCCCCATCAGCTCACTTTTCGCGATCGCACTTTTATTCACGCCCTGCAGTTTTGTCATAATGCCGATAAGCACTGCACCCTGTCCAATCGCTATCTCTTAGAGATGAGCTATGTCGAGGAAATTGCTCCCCTCGATGAGCTGCAGCTTGACCAGCTAGAGTGGCGTATGGCGCTGCCTGCCACGACCGATCGCCAGGTTTTGCGGCATGTAGAACCGATTGGCCTGCCCTTTACCCTAGAGCAGGAAAACGGTCAGCAGATCGCCGTCTTTAAGTTTGACCGCCTACATCCCCACGAAAGTCATCTCTTCGGCTGGAAAGCGCTGATTGAAGTGGGCGGCATCAAATATCAGCTCACACCGCGTCAGGTAGAGAGGAGCCAGCCCCTGTCAACCGAGTTTCGCCAGCGCTATCTGATTGATGATGACGAACTGGCGATGGACAAGCCAATTATTCAGGCCGCCGCTAGAGAAGCCGTGGGCACTGAAACCAACCTGCTACGCCAGGTATTGCGCATTCGCAACTACGTTTACGATCGCCTATCCTATGGCATTCGTCCCCGCATCGATACGCCTGATGTGGTGCTAGAGCGCGGCGTGGGTTCCTGTGGCGAATACGTGGGACTGTTGCTGGCCCTGTGTCGTCTGAACGGTATCGCCTGTCGCACCGTGGGGCGCTACAAATGTCCGCCCCAGGCCGATCGCCTAGGGGTGCTGCTAGAGCCAGATTTTAATCACGTTTGGATTGAGTTCTACGCCCCAGGAATCGGCTGGCTGCCGATGGAGTCCAACGTAGACGACATCATCGAAGGGGGGCCCTATCCTACCCGCTTTTTTATGGGACTGCCCTGGTACCACGTCGAAATGAGCAAAGAAGTTTCCTTTGAACGGCTGCAGGCAGCGGGCGAACCGGAGGTCAGGCTGGGGGATCTGGCAATCAACCACGTTCGATTTAAGATCCTGCAAGAACTGCCCTTAAAACTGGCGTCATCTGCCTAAAATCTATGACCAATCCAATTTCTAGTTCTGATAGCTCTGAGGCGGCTGATAGTTTGAGACCAGCATTTTGGGAGCAGCGGTATCAGGCCGGGTCGCCCCGCTGGGACTTGGGCCAGCCCTCTCCCGCGTTTGTTGCCTGGTTCCGGCAGGTAATGCCACCACCCGGTCGAGCAATTTTCCTTGGCTGCGGTCGGGGACATGATGCCTTGTTTTTTGCTGAAAACGGGTTTGAGGTGTGGGGCGTGGACTACGCTCCCTCAGCGATCGCGGCGGCTAGGGCCAGTGCTGAGCAGCGCCAACTGACGGCCCATTTTATCCAGCGCGATATTTTTGACTTAGTCCCGGAGTTTGCTCACCAGTTTGATTATGTGGTAGAGCACACCTGTTTCTGCGCCATTGATCCCAGTTTGCGATCGCAGTATGTCGAACTGGTCTACCAGCTTTTGCCACCTCAAGGGCAGTTTTTGGCGGTTTTCTTCACCCACAGTCGCGGCGGCGGCCCGCCCTATGGTACCAGCGCAGCAGAAATTCGCGATCGCTTCAGTTCGCACTTTACAGTGAGCACTCTCTCGCCCGTTAAAAACTCGGTCCCAGCCCGTCAGGGCGAAGAACATCTAGCCCTCATGCAGCGCCGCTGAAATTGCCACAGCTCAAACCTGAGTGTCATGCTACTCTGGGCTGAGATGTGCTTGAGTCCGGGCATATTGCTTTGGTTTTCTAAGGAGTCCCATGAAGCGGCGCGAATTTGTCTCTTGGATGAGTGTGGGTACGCTGGCAGCCTCTCTGCCCGTAGTTTTAGCAGCCTGTAATAGTCAAACCGCCGATTCAACGGCTCCCCCAGCGAGTGACAGCTCAGACACAGCCGATAGCTCAGCGGCTGCAACCGCCGAGTTTGAAGCCGTGGGCACGGTAGAAGAGTTGACTCAGAGCGGCCAGCTTCTAAATGAGACAGCGGCAGTCGGCCCCGTCCTGGTCATTTCTAATCCAGAGGCGGCTTCAGCCGACGACCTAATTGCGGTCAATCCTACCTGTACCCATGCGGGCTGTACCGTAGAGTGGCAGTCTGATCAAAATCTTTTTGTCTGTCCTTGCCATAACTCTCAGTTTCAGCCAGATGGAACCGTTGCTAGCGGCCCTGCCCCTCAGGCTTTGACAACCTACGAGGTCAAGCAAGAATCCGGCTCTATCTTGGTCAAGGACGCCTAAGCAAGCTTTGATAATCGGCCTCATAGTGAGACAGTTATTGCCCCTGATCGGCTCCTGTGTCAGGCTGAAACGTTAATTTTTTTGTCAGCTTTTCGCCATGTCCCATATTGGGCTAAGCTATCAAGCTAAAGCTTGTTAGTTGCCCCCTCAGGGTAGATAGCTGCCCCGCTCAGCGATAGCCAATTTTGACTTCAGCTCTTGGTTACCTTATGAAGCGTTTTACCTCACACCTTCCCCATATTTCTGCTCGTCGCGCTCATCTCCAGCAGATGAAAAATAGTCTGCGATCGCAGACCGCTCGCTACACCGGAGCCTTGCTGGTTTCTGGGCTGTTGCTGTGGGGCGTGGCAGAAAATAACCCCCGCCCTCAAAAAGCTGATGCCCTTGAGCCAGGACGGGCAGCAACGCAGCAGTATGCCTGGGCCTCTGCGTCTTTCCCGGTAGAAAATTTTCAAGCCTATACCTCTCCTTTTGGCTATCGAAATTCTCCCTACGGCGGTGCCAGCCAGTTTCACTACGGCCTAGACATGGCCGCTCCCTCCGGCAGCTATATCCGCAACTGGTGGGCCGGACGAGTGGTCGAAGTCTCAGATGATAGCGCCTGTGGCACTTCCGTCATCGTTGAGTCAGGGGAATGGACTCACGTTTACTGTCACATGCATGGCTACGTCACCACGGAGAGCGGCCAGCGCACCCTACTTGACCGCGACGGTGGCGTTCGCATTGTTGAAGGGCAGCAAATCGGCTCAGGTGCCCGCATTGGCCGTGTGGGCATGACCGGGCGCACCACAGGCCCACACCTCCACTGGGGGCTAAAGTATCGCGGTAGCTGGGTAGATCCGGCTTTGGTGCTGCGGGCTATGTACAGCCAACAAGCCTCGGCACGCTGACAGATTGTTTAACCTCAGCCAGCCGCCAAGGCCGGATTCTGAGATAAACAAGGCTCCACCGTCATCAGAACTGACTCGCTGAGGGCGTCATAGTCATAGCCCCCTTCTAGGCCGAACAGAATGCGGGGCGTGATGGCTAGGCAATATTGGGTAAAAATTTTGTAATCCGAGGGGCGTAGGGCTATTCCCGCCAGGGGATCAGCGTAGTTGGCATCATATCCGGCGCTGACAATCAGCAAATCAGGCTGGAATGCCTGTAGGCGGGGGACTATTTGCTGCTCGAACATAGGCTGATAGTTCTGCAGGGTGCTGCCTGCGGCCATCGGCAAGTTCAAAACATTGTCGTGCAGCCCGGTTTCGCTGGCGCGTCCGGTGCCTGGATAGCAGGGAGACTGGTGCAGCGAACAGTAGAAGATATGGGCATTGGACTCAACAATGGCCTGAGTGCCATTGCCGTGGTGCACATCCCAGTCCAAAATGGCGACTCGCTGCGCCACTGGCCGCGATAGGGCATAATTTGCGGCGATCGCCGCGTTGGAAAATAGGCAAAATCCCATACCGCGATCGCGGACGGCATGGTGTCCTGGTGGGCGGGTCAGGGCGAAAGCAGGCCGTTCCGTCGCCAAAACCTGATCGACCCCGTCTAGCCAGGCACTCACCGCTAACAGCGCAATTTCGTAGCTTTGGGGTGAGGCTACGGTATCCCCGTCAATTTGTCCGCCCCCCTCGCTGCAGAGCTGTCTGAGGGCCGCTACGTAGCGCGGATTGTGAATCTGTTCCACCCAGGTCAAGACATCATCGCGCTGACTAGGAGAACGCCAGTCCAGCTGCTCAGACCAGCTTGCCTGCTTGAGCCTAGCTGTCACCGCTGACAGCCGGCCCGCATTTTCGGGATGATAGCGGCCCGTGTCGTGGTTGAGAAACTGGTCTGAGTAAATAACGGAAAAAGCTTTCATAACAAAGGGTTGAGGGTGTGGCAAATTAGGTGTTTACCCGTGCTGTTTTTAGCCTAGCTCACCCGCCTAACCCCCCGTCGTGAGACAGATAAATGTGATAGAATATTATACGCAGCAACGAAATATTTGCAAATATTCAGCCGCTAAACTGCTTTATCGCTAGAAATCAACGTTTATCTGCTGAATGCTTGAGATTTTGGAGTTTTTTACTGTATGAGCACCCCTCAAGAGCGGATCGTCCCTAGCAA
>JAAHIC010000275.1 GCA_010671965.1 Leptolyngbya sp. SIO4C5 | reverse complement strand
ATTTTTACGTCTCGGCAGTAGACGACACCCTACGGCACCCCGATGATAATCCCACTATTGGCTTAATACTCTGCCGCTCTAGTAAAAAAACTACCGCAGAGTATGCCTTACGCAACGTTAGTACCCCTATTGCTGTTTCGACCCATCGATTGCCAGAAAGGCTGCAAGAAAGTCTGCCAACAATCGAACAGCTAGAGATAGAGCTTGAAGCCGCAGCCCAAGAACTTGAGGCTAAAGTAGCAGAGAACTCTGACGATTGAGAGTTCCTGGTTCGTACTATGGACCGTTCCTCAACTTATCTTTCGGTGGATTGTCTGTTCCAGATTCAGTCCAGATGTCTGAAAAGTCAGAGATAGGGGCTGTAGATTTGGCTCAGCTTGTTCATCTGAGGCAAGGGGGGACGACTTGGTTCCTGTCTTTTCTAATTCTAAGGTTGGGGTCGGATCACCCATAAAGTTTGTATTTGTATCAGTTGAGGGTGATCCGTCTGTTTCCGTCTGGGCTTGGGTAATGCGCTCGCGCCGCTCAGCCCGCCTTTGCAAGATTTCTAGCTGCTGCTGGTAGATATAAGCATTGAGTCGATAAACCCTGAGTTTTTGACCCTCGTACCCCGGCATACTCCGGCTCCAGCGAAACTCAGTTTTGATGCCGAGCTGCGCTAGAAGCTGGTGAGCAACTTGAACCGGACTCATCTCTTCTTTGATCGTGAAGTGCAGCGCTAGCTTGATCTGCAAGGCGATCGCTCTGGCTCTTTGAACAAACGCTTCCAAGTCGTAGCGGGTCCATTCGCGGGTTTCGTCTAAAAAGTCGATTAGCCCAAGCCGCTGCCGGATCTGGCGCTTGAGTTCAGCATCGCTCATATCCCAAGGCGTCAGCCCTTGCTGCCAGTTGACCTGCTTCTCCAACTTGCCTGCATCGGCTCCAATGGCGGTATCAGGATGGAGCAATGTTTCAAGCTGTAGCAGCTCCCCCCGCCGTCTGCCGTCATTGTCCGCTTCTACTAGCTCAGCGGTGACCGCTTCAACTGGCAGGCAGTAGAAATCAGCGATCGCAAACTTGGCAGCGGCGAGGCGTTCTTCTGGGCTGGGGTTTTCCTTGTTTTTCAAGGCTTCGTACTCCAGGTAGGTGAGATTATCGGCCTTGGCGATTTGTTGAGCTTCCATTGTCTTAATCGCGTCTCTAGCTTCTTTGAGCAGTAGCTTGGCGGCCTGGTCAGTTTCAGCCGCGATCGCTTCAACTCGGTTGCCTTCCCATTGCAGGCGCACCTTCAGCGCTAAGCGTAAGTTACCCATCGAGCGGTTACGTTCAGCTTCAAACCGTGCCCATAAATTGAGATGGGGGTCACTTTGCCAGTCATAGGCAGCGATCGCCCCGGTAACATCTTCCCTGAGGCTAGAGCGAATCAGCGAGGCTGAGGTATGTGTCTTATCCCTGAGCACCTTTTTGAGGAACAGGTGTGAGGTGCTGCGCGAGAGACGGCTGTAGTTGCGGCCATGCTCAGCGCACCAGACGACACGCTCGATGGGTGGGCGTACCCGGCCTAGCGCTTGACTCATGTCGGCATCGGTAGAAGAAACCCCCCAAAAGAGGCCGTAGACGGCATCAAAGTAATCCACCTCGATGCTGACGCCCGTTGCCATCGACGGGGTAGCGATCACCACGTCAAAGTCTTTTAGATGGGCGTTGGGGTTCTGGATGAACGCCTGCTCAATCTCGCCACCGCTGGTTTCGGAATTCAGCAGCAGGCAGCACAGTCCCAAACCTTTAATCTGAGCCACCAGCCGTTCTAGTTTCTTAGAACCTGCTTTGCTATCGGTGGCAACGAAGACCTTTTTGCCGCTTTGGATATCTGCCAGCAGCCGCGCCGTAATCACAGAGGCATCTTTGGCCTCAATGAAGCGGACGCTGTAGCTGACAGTTTTATAGTCATTGCGAATTAAGAAAGGTTTCTGGCGATCGCCCCTAAGCTCAGTAATATAGTCCAGCACATCATTGTTCAAGTCAGCATCGGCCAGGATGACGCGCCGAGCTACCTGAACGAGGTGATGGAACCGGGCCAATAGGGCAGGTCTGCGGCCATCGCGGTTACAGGTGGAGCTGGTCAGCAATGAGCGCAAAACCTGTACCACTTCATCAAGCACCAGGTCACACCCAGTAAACTGATCTGGATTGATCGCCAGCAGCGATTCAACGCAGGTGCCGACACGCAGGGTATAGCCAGCGCCGCTGATGAACTTGCCCTCGGCTTTGTCAAGATCGCCCCGATAGTCTGCGCCAAGCCGCTGGCAGAGGTTACGCATCAGGGCAATACGGTGGCCCGCAGGCAGCAGCTTCTCTGAATCAGCGGTCAGCGAGGCAATCAGGTTAGTCTTACCGCTACCCTTGGGCGCGGCGATCGCCACGATGCCTTCAGCGGGGACAGACTCAGGCTTGAGTGCCCGCATCTCTGGCACATTGAGCCGCACATCGGCTTTGTGAGTAAGCTGACTATCGAGGGCATTCCATAGCTTCCACTGCTCTAAAGGCAAAGATTGTTCTAGTTGGGATCCAAACGCTTCAGCGCCAGCGGCCACGATAAAGTCGTCAGCGCCTTTGCCGACAGCGCCATCCCACTGCACGATGTTGACCGCTGCGCCTTGCGCTTCCAGCAGTCGGCCAAAGCGAGAAAGGGCGATCGCTACTCGCCTGCGAGTTTGAGCAGCAGCATCCTGGTCGAAAGCTAGCGTGACTAAGCGATCGCCTGCAACAAAGGGCAGCAGCTCTGGAATCAGATAGGGTTGTACCGGATGACCTAACGCATCCTTAGAGCGATAGCCACCGTTGACCCCATAGAGGGCGATCGCGACATAGCCCTGAGAGAGCAGACAAAGCGATTTCTTTGCTCCCTCGGTAATGAGAATCGGCACTTCAGGATGACGCGCTAACCACTGCCAAAAAGAACCCGATAGCGGCACCTCGATGCCGTGGTGCTGGCTGATGCGCTGTCTAATCTGAGTTGGAATAGGAGGTAGATAAGGCTTACTGCCGTTGCCGATGGGCGTCTCGTACTTGCGCCGTCTGAGCAGATGGGGGTGCTGCTGTATGAGCTGGTTGAAGCGGTGGGCGATCGCTCCTTCAGTTAAGTTCAGCGCATGTTTGAGCGCCTTCGTTGTTTTACGCTTGTCAATTTTGGCCTGAGCCAGCTTGACCTGCCAGGGGGTGCCATCTTCGTTGAAAAAGATAGCGCCTGCCAGATTGTCTCTAGCTTGAAGGCTGAAGCGTTTGTATTGCCAGCCGAGGGCATCGTGAATCGGTGTGCTGGGTTCGCCGCCAGCGGCAATTTCTAGATCTTGGTGAATGTTGACGGCAGCCTGGTACAGCTCAATATCAACGGCTGAGCCGATACAGCATTCCTGCTGAAATTCAACGTGCATTGTTTCAGAAAAACTAAAGTTCAGTGATGCTGAGCTGAAGCGTTCTCATCACCTGAATTTGAGCTGTGGCAAAACAGAGTCATCTAAAGATGTCTCCAAAAAATTTGCACAACAAACAAACGCACTATTGCAGAGATGATCCACAGGCGCTAGTATGGTGACAGAAATTTAAAACAGAACCCCGTGCCGCTGCTCAGCAAGCATGGCTTCTGGAGAGAGAGCGTTAGCAAATCACTTGGCGGTGGGAGTGCTAACGTTTTCTGCTATCTAGGGGTTCGCGCTCTCAAACTTTCAACAGACATCACCTCCTTTAGGCTACGTAGGGCTATTCTATGTGATCTCGCCTAAAAGTTCTTGATAAGGTACTTTACACAAGCTACTGATTGCTGTCGTTGCGTAGTAGCGTTGGCGAGACAGAGACTAGAAATCTCCAATTTGAACCTGTAGCACAACTTGTTTGGCATCTACTGTCTCGGCACGCTCGTCATCGGTCCGAAATCCCCAATCTCCAATCGCTCTAGCGTTAGAGTCGGCAATTGCTTTAGTTTCAGCAATTGATGTTCTGAGTTCGGCGATCGCTATACTACTAGCAGCAATCGCTTTAACGCTGCTGTCTGTAGCTATCTTTGTTTCTCGTAGCTCAGCCATTATCTGCTGATGATCAGCTTCGTGTCGCTGAGCCATGCACTCTAACAAAGCTTCAATTCGGTCTAGTCTTTCAGACACTTAGCGATCGCTCTCACTTTTCATCACTACTGGGTAGCTGCCAAGGCTGACCACCTAGCTGTCTAACCTGATCTTCTAATCGATTGATATGCTCTCGCAGTAGGTCAGGTTCAGAGTAGTTCTCACCTAACTGTTCTAAGTCCACTTCTAGCTGCCGGATACGCTGCGCTAGGCGATCGTTGTACTCCCCCTCGCTACGACTCACACCAAAAGCGTTATCAAAGCGACGTTCTAGAGATTCAACGATGAGTCCCATGCAGAGTGACAAAGCTTGTCTATTGCCCCTGTAGGCTTGCCATAGCCAAAAAGCTGAGACTTCACTGAGAGATAAGGGGCTAATTCGGGTTTGTCCTCTAGCTTGAGTTGCTGAGTCTACTTCGATTAAATCTTTTTTCGCGGGCGTATACCCCTTTCCCAACAGGGATTTGATAGCTTTTGAACGCAAAAATTCGCGGGCGTTTCTTTCAGAAAGACCTACGCTGTCTGCGGCTTCAGTTTGGTTCATGCAATAACTGCCATCCGGCAGCATGAAACCATCGACGGTTATCGATCCGATAGTGATAGAGGCTCTAGTTGCTTTGTGAGAGTCTGTCATAGCTGCGATCTCCTATTGGCTAGCTTGTTCCGTTTGATCTTTCTGGCGCTTACGCGCCTCTAAGGTCACAATCGCTGCTGCTAGGTTTGCGACAGTTCTCACTTCTTCATCAGCCCAGGATTCCAGCACCTCATAGACATCATCGTCTATTGAGATAGTTAGCCGTTTTGTCATGTCTTTCTCGCCTATCTGCATGAATTGTAAATCCTCCAAGCTAACAAATCATTTTTATGCTAATGCCATTAGATAAAATTTATGCGATTAGCATAAAAACATGTTAGCATCCTCAGTAAATGAAGTGAACGTCTACGTACTTTGCCTGAACTTATGGCGCACGAAACAGTACGGCGAAAAGTGTTCGAGACCGTTCTATTCAAGTTTTTTCAACGTTTTGAGGTGTTCAAAATGAACAAAATTTCGTTGCATAGCTTTTGTAAGACTCACAAACTTCCCAAAAGCACTGTTTATGGGCGTTGTAAAGCGCTATCGATTGATACCAAAGCAGGCTTAAGTCCTGATGCAGTAGTGACTTTGAAGCGTGAATTTAATATTGATTCGGCTATTGGCGATTGTCAGTCTCAATCTCAGAAGCTTCATAAGTCTTCTGATGAAATGCTTCTAAGCCATACTGAAATTCTTGATGGCGAAGCTTCTGAAGGCTTGACTCTGCACATTGGTTTCCTGCCCTCCTTGCCATCAGTTGCTAGCCCTATCCCGGTTGGTAATGATGCTGCTTATCTAACAATGCAACAGCAACGCCTGGCTGTGTTTGAAGCTCAGCAGCGGCAAGCCCTGGAGCACATGCAGCAGCAGTTCCAACGGACTCAAGCGCTCAATGCCCAGTACCGTGAAGCAATGAGCCTCAGCGATCAGCTTCTTTTACAAGAGTGGCAACTCCGAGGCGTGCAGCTAGGCTATAGCGCTCTGCAAACTAAGCACGAGGCATTCAAAGCAACCGTTCAAGCTGCCGAAGCCGGCACGCTGCCGGGAAAGCCACAGCCCGGCGAGGAACCACCAGTGCAGTCAGCGTAGTTGTCTTAGCGATCGCTTCTGCGCTTGCCATCTGGTTGTTTGCCCAGGCTCGCCATGAACCGTCTTGCCGAAGCTTTGATCTACCGTCATTTAGCGTTCAAGGAAGCTGTTGAACGAACTGAGCGAGCCGCTATCAATAGCGGCATTGAAGAGATCGCCGTCCAGATCGCCGTCCAGCAAACCCGTCTAGCGGCTATCCGCGCTCAGCGAGCAAAAGTCGAATTAGCCCTGCATATCATCAGGAGAAAAATTAATGGCCGAAAAGAATCCTTTGACTAAGAAACGTACTCGTCGCTCCACTGCTAAGACTCCCCATGTCTCTGGAGGTGGCTTGACCCCTAGTACACCGTCCCAAATAGGTAATTTTAGCGATTCGATTGAATTGCCTTACAACATTCCGGCCCATGAGCCCAATAGCCTGATTCCGTCTGATATCTATGATCCGGGTACTTCTTCTGCACCTCGGATGGAGCGCTCAGAAGCGGATCGGCGGATTGAAGACTATCACCAGATGATAGCGGCCCAGCAGGTCGCTGAGACAGGCTATAACTTCATCTCAGCGGTGATGAAGACGCACACGAGCTACCAGAAAGCTTTGGGAGATGGCTTTACGGCGTTGAAAGAGACACTGACAACGCAGCGCAAACAGG
>JAAHIC010000274.1 GCA_010671965.1 Leptolyngbya sp. SIO4C5 | reverse complement strand
TGCTAGATGGTTTTCCACGCAACGTACCTCAGGCCGCTTTTTTAGACGAGCTGCTGGAAGAAATGCGACAGCCCTATGACTTTGTGGTCAATTTGGACGTGCCTGACGAAGTGATTATTGCTCGGCTGCTGAAACGAGGCCGTAATGATGATACGGAGGATGTTATTCGCAATCGCCTCCAGGTCTATCGTCAGCAAACTGAGCCGCTAATTGATTTTTATCGCAGCCGTCAGCAGTTGGTTTCGGTAGATGGAAATCAGCCGATGGAAGTGGTGACTGAGGAGCTGAGAAAAATCGTCAGTGTCTGATCAACCGATTGAGGCGAAGTCTTTCCTAAGTCTGGTACGAGTTGGGCCTAATATTTGTTACTTTTGAATGGCAAGTCTAGTTGAAAGCTGAGCTGCTTGATCGAGCAGTTTTGTCTTTTTGGTTGGCTGCTGGTAGATCAGTAAGTTTTTATGCTACTGGCTGCACGGTTTTGTTGAATTGAGGAAATGCTAGTTGTCTAAGCAAGATCTAATTGAAATGGAAGGGACCGTGACGGAGTCATTGCCAAACGCAATGTTCCGCGTGGATCTCGATAACGGATTTAATGTCCTGGCTCATATCTCAGGTAAAATTCGGCGCAACTATATTAAAATTTTGCCGGGCGATCGCGTCAAGGTGGAGCTAACGCCCTATGACTTGAGTAAGGGGCGCATTACCTACCGACTGCGCAAAAAATAATAAAGCCTATTGCGTCTCTAGAATAGCCTTTAAGAGCGGCTCAGCTCCGAATCTGACCGCATCCGTGCAGGGTAACTTTGTCTCTTCCTGCGTTTGAGCGATCGCTGCTTTGGCCTCCGGTTCTGAAAGATGGGCGGTGTTAAGCGCAATACCTACGACCGGAGTTGGGGCAAAGGCGCCGCCTGCGCTGGCGACAGTTTCGTAAACTCGAATCACTTCGGGCAGCGGCGGTATCTCAAATTCAGCGAAGTTGTGAATGTGAGTCTGCCCAGCCCGGTGAACCAAGATCAGGTGAGTAGGCTGGGAGCCTCGGAGCAGGGGCAGAGTAGCGGTTGAGGCCGGATTCATAAGCGAGCCTTGGCCTTCGATTAACAGGACATCGTGGTCGGGGCCATACTCTAGCATCAGCCGCTCGATTGCCCCAGCGGCGAAGTCAACCCGCACTGCATCTAACGCCACGCCATCATCGCCCAGCATTAAGTTTGTTTGTCCGGTTGCAATAATTTTGGTTTTAACACCCTGCTGCTGCAAAGCTTTACGGAGTTCCAAGTTGGTGGACATTTTACCCACGGCCATATCGGTGCCAACAGTTAGGACTCGCAGACAGCTGAGATGTTTAGCCTGACCTGAGCCGACAGTCAGACCGGGAGGTTCGCGTCTGACATCCCAAATCCACTGCTCTGGCTGCATCACCGCTGTCAAGCTGGCATCTGTTGACATGGGCGTATGCAAACCATTGACAATAGAAAGTCCGGCAGCAGCAGCCCGTTTAACCTCCTGATACCAGGCTTCTGGCAGCGCTCCGCCAGAAGGGGCAATGCCAATAGCTAAAACCGTGGGTTGATAAGCGATCGCCGCCTCAATGGAGGCCACAATGGGCACCTTCCGACTAATGCCTGTTAGCTGTTCCAAGGACTGTCCGGCGCAGTCTTGATCAATGACAGCCACAATAGGGAGAGGACTATAGCGCAGCATGGCTAAGCCTGTCTTACCTTTGGCTCCCTGCGTGCCGCCGTGAAGCAGAATAGCAATGCGGTGTTCATGGGTTAGACGCATGGACAACTCCTAATCCGGATTGATAGCTGGGTCGCAGGCAGGCATTTTCTAGGCTAGCGCCTAAGAACGGATCATCCTGCAAGTTGAGATGACTGTCTAGGTCGAGATGATCGGCCAAGGGCGCGAGGTGGGCCAAGGCCGTATTGGACAAAACGCTGTCGGAGTAGCAGCCAAACATCACCTGCAGTTTGCAGGCGCGAGCTACGTCAATCATCCGTTTGGCTTCGCTAAGTCCTCCCGCTTTCATCAGCTTAATATTAATGCCGTGAACGCAGTCAGCTAGGCCAGGAATATCCTGACTGGTAAAGCAGCTTTCATCGGCAAAGATAGGCAGGGGCGATCGCTGATAAAGGGCAGCAAATTCATCAAACCGCTCAACCGGTAAAGGCTGTTCTAAATAGGCAATGCCTCGCTCTGCCAGCCAGTTCGACATTTCTACAGCCTCAGCCAAAGACCAGCCGCCATTGGCATCGACGCTGACTTTAGCCTGAGCGGGTGTGACCGCTAAAAGAGCCTGTATCATGGCCTGATCGGCCTCAAGACCCTCAGGACTGCCCAGCTTTACCTTAACTGAGCGGGCCGGAAACAGGGCCAACCAGCTTTGCAAGCGCTCAACGGCGGCGGCAGGTGAGCTGATGCCAATGGTGACAGCGGTAGGCCCAATGCGATCGCGATCAAGGCCCCAAAGCTGCCACAGCGGTAGCCCCACTCGCTTGCCTAGCCAGTCATGCAGGGCCACATCTAGGGCGGCGCGGGTGGCGGAACTGAGGCTAGCCGCTTGTATCAGATTGGTAATCAGCTGGTGCTGCAGCGGATGCAGCTTTTCTAGGTCGGGCTGGATTTGAGCTAGCTCAGCGGCGATCGCTTCTGCTGTCTGAATTTCAGCTCCAATCGAAAAAGGTGTCGCCTCTCCCCAGCCGGTAAAACTATCTGCACTCAGGCGCAGCCAGAGGTTGGTTGAGCTAGCGTGTGTACCCCGGCTGATAGTCAGCGGTACTCGTTTGTGAACCGTGAAGGTTTCCCACTCAATCTGCATCTGTTGTTATCACCGCCTTTACTACCGCTATGTTCTATGAGGCTTTTTAGGAGCCTTCAATCTCAGCTTGATGCTCACACTTGAATCCCCGCTGTCGCCAAGCTTGCAAATCCACTGTGGCTAAGGATAAAACGTCTGCACACTGAGGCGTATAGACCTGGCTGGCGATCGCCCAGAAAACGCTGCGAGTAATATCTAAGACTGTTTTCAAGGGCTGTTCACTATTGCCCGGTACACCTGTCTCTGCCGCAATTTCAGGCTCAACCCAGATGCCGTGAGCACCTAAGATAATGCGGGCCATCCACAGCGATCGCGGCAAATGCGTGGAGGAAGTAATTAACCGCACTCGCTGAGTCTGCCAGCGCTGCAGTACGGGCAAGCTGAAATAAAAATTGCCAAAAGTGGACTCAGCACAATTTTCTAGCCACACCTGATCCAAAGGAGCCTGCATTTGGGTGAACAGAAGCCGAATGCAGGGGGGCTGAGAGCCGGAAGAAACTAAAACCTGTGCTTGAGGAAACTGGTGCCAGACCTCAGCCGCATGAATTTCCCGGCGAATGCTGCCGCCCAAAACCAGCAGGGTATCAACCGGAGCCTGAGCTGATTGTTGCAGCCGCAAAGCAAGGCTGATCAACCCGCAAAAGATCAGCGCCACTAAGAACAAGCCGCCGCGCCCCAGATAGCGCCGCAGCCGCCTAGAAGCCAGGAAACGGTAGAACACAGGGATAAGCCAGAGGAATTTGAGCGCGGAATACCATCAGGGACCAAAACGGAATTTTTTTAACAGTTATAGCCATAGGTTTGCTGAAATCGCTATCTTAAGAATGCAAGTTAGTGATTTAAGTAGAATTCCGGTAGATTACTGTTTCTCAGGCGCTGTGCGATCGCTAGACTGGCACATAGCTGCCCTTAACTCGCTGGCTGTCTTGTCATGATTAGTCTGCGTTACGTTGACCTCGCTTTTTCCATACTGCCTAGTCATCTCCAAAGCTTGCCATGAACCCAGCCCTCAATTTTCGCTATCTGTCGCAACTGTGCCTTGTCAGCGGCGCGATCGCCGCCGCTACTGTATTTTCGCCCGTTTTTCCCGCTCTGAGCAGTAGCGCTAGTGAAACTTTTCAAGACAGTCCAAAAGCGGTTCTTGACGAAGCTTGGCAAATTGTAAATCGAGACTATGTAGACGGTGACTTCAACCACGTTGACTGGCAGGTAGTGCGTCAAACGTTGCTAGAACGGGACTATTCCTCATCAGCGGAGGCTTATGCGGCGCTGCGGCAGGCGCTGCGGCAGCTCAACGACCCCTATACCCGGTTCTTAGACCCTGAGCAGTACACAGAGCTAACCGATCAAACAGCAGGTGAAATTTCAGGCGTCGGGCTCAGGCTACAGCGAGACAGCGCCGCCAGAAAAATTATTGTGGTTGAGACTATAGAAGGCTCACCGGCTGAGCAAGCTGGTATTCGGGCAGGGGATTATCTGCTGATGGTCGATGGTCGCTCAACTGACCTATTGACGGTAGAGGCAGTCTCCCAGCTAATTCGCGGCGAGGAAGGCAGTCAGGTAACGCTAACGATTGCCGGTCGCAACGGTCAGGGAGAACGGCAATCTGTTATCTTGACGCGGACTTTAATTGCGGTTGATACGGTGCAGTACGCGGTTAAAGCCGAAAGCGATACACGCATCGGCTACATTCGCCTAGCTGAGTTTAATGCTCATGCGACTGAGCAAATGGAGGCCGCGATCGCTCAGCTATTGGAACAAGAGGTTGACGCCTTTGTGCTAGATCTGCGCGGCAATCCGGGGGGGCTGTTGCAGTCCAGTATTGAAATCAGCCGTATGTGGCTGCAGCGTGGCTCAATCGTTCGCACCGTTGATCGCTCCGGCAATGACGACCAAATCACCGCCAACCGCACAGCTCTGACGGAACTCCCTTTAGCGGTTCTTGTCGATGGTCGTTCAGCTAGCTCTAGTGAAATTTTGACGGGTGCTCTGCGTGACAATGGCCGCGCCACGGTGATTGGCAGCACCACTTTTGGTAAGGCGCTGGTTCAGTCACTGCATGGCCTCTCAGACGGCTCTGGTTTGGCCGTGACCGTGGCCCACTACTATACTCCCAACGGTACCGACATTAGCCGCAAGGGCATTACCCCCGACATTGAAATCGATCTAACGGCGCGGCAGGTACAGCAGCTACAGGCTAACCCCGATTTGCTAGCAACCAATTCCGATCCGCAATATGCCAGAGCGATCGCGGTTTTATCAGAAACCGTTTTGGTCAATCGTCAGCAAGGTCAGCCGCTGCAGCCTGTTCTAATAGAAGCGCCTGAGCCTAGTCAGCTTGGCAGAGGCATCTAAGAAGCCTCAATTCTTAGATGTGTCGCGCCACTAGCTGCGCGATCTGTGTCAGAAAAATGCAGCCGCCGAAAGGCGATCGCCCGCAGTTACAAAATACTAATTTCTGGCAGCAGCAGAGAGGATTTTGCCATATTGTCGATCGGCAGAGAGCTATTTCTCTAGATTTAGAGAGTGTCTTTTAGCCGGGATGAGAGGTCAATGCAAAGAGCTGCGCTATTTTTGAAAATTATTCTCTGGATGCTGATTGTTCAGTTAGGGAGTATGCCCATAGCCGTCGCCGCGCCGCTGCCTTCTCTTGCTGTGTCCTCTAGCTATCTCGCTCAGGCCCCTATGTTAGATTCTATCGCTGCGCTAGAACGGGTCTTGACCAGTCCTCAGCTCCAGACGGGCTGGTTTGCCGAGAGCTTTTTGTCTCAGGTATCGCTGGCTCAGGTAGAGCAGGTTCTGCAGGGTATGCAGGCGAGCTTGGGTGCCTATCAGAGCACAGAAGCAAAGGGCGATCACTATTTAGTTACCTTTGAGTGGGGCACAGTTGAGGCCCAGATTGCGCTCAACGCTCGCGGCCAAATTACCGGTTTACTGTTTCAACCGCCTGCCCTCAGCGGTTTGACTCTTGACGAAATCGTCCAGCGCTTTGCCCAGCTTCCGGGGGAAGTGAGCCTGCTCATTCAGCAGAACGGAACAGACATTGCCAGCTATCAGCCAGAAAAACCGCTGGGCGTCGGTTCGGCTTTTAAGCTAATTGTGCTGCAGGCGCTCAGGCAGCAAATCGAGGCCGGGCAGCATCGCTGGGATGAGGTGATTCAGCTCCAGCCTGAATGGCGTAGCTTGCCCAGCGGCCTGCTGCAAACCTGGCCCGCAAACGCGCCTTTAACTTTGCAAACCCTAGCCACGCTGATGATTTCTCTCAGCGACAATACGGCCACTGACGCCTTAATTCATCTAGTCGGACAAGAGGCTTTAGCAGCGTTGTCGCCGCGCAACCAGCCCTTCCTGACAACGCGAGAACTTTTCGTGCTCAAAGATCCGCAAAATTCGGCTCTGCTAGAGCGCTATCGCCAGAACCCAGCAGAGCGCAGACAGACTTTAGACAGCCTCACCGAACTGCCACTGCCTAATGTAAATCTATTTGAAGGTGGGCCGCTGGCGTTGGACGTGGGTGGTAAAGTTGAGGACCCCGGCTTCCGAACCGCCCTTATAGGCCACCTGTGCCCAGTCCTGCGGCTCGGCAATACCAGGATTCACCTGCATCAGGGGCAAAT
>JAAHIC010000273.1 GCA_010671965.1 Leptolyngbya sp. SIO4C5 | reverse complement strand
GGCGGCTAGCCCCGTTTTCACTGAAATGAGACGGATTTTTGCCCATCACTGCCTGATACTGCGCCTGGGTTATCGGAAATCGTCCCATAAAAAAGGCAGATACTGACACCTGATGCTGTGGCCCTTCAGCGCTGTAGTGCCCTACTTCATCATCAGGAGACCCCATCAAAAACTGGCCCGTAGGTATTAGCACCATTTCCAGACTAACGCCGTCGCCCAAATCTTCTCTGAACTCACCCCTACGGACATTACTTTGAATAGATTGAGGAATTTGAAATAGCTCCAGCCAAGCTTGCATGGAAGAAGGCCGATCTCGCGCTTCTAACGCCATTCCCTCTAAAATTGCCTGATTCAGCCAGTCACTTAACTCTTCACAATGCTGTCGTGGAGGATCAAGCGAATCGCCAAACATCTTGCGCCCCATTGCTGATTGAGGCTTCTCCCCGGTAACCGCAAAGTAAAATGTCGCTGACAGACCATACACATCCAAAGTTGCTTGAGGCTTGCTGCCACGCTTTGTCTGCTCATAAGGCGCAAAGCTCTCATTAACCGTAGTCGTAACAGTGAATGTAGTGGGCTGCAGCAACTTGGCTGAACCAAAATCAATCAGCACCGGTTCTCCATCTGGGCGCAAGATGATATTTCCTGGATGCACATCACAATGGATTAATCCAGTTTGATGCAGCAGGTGTAGGGCTTCAGCCAATTTCCAGAAGATCGATACTGCCCGCTCTTGGGGAAGCCGCCCCTGGTTTCGGATGCGCTGATCGAGCGTTTCTCCTTCGACATAGGCCATCACCAAGCAGGGCATACCGGCTTCTCGGAAAAACTCAATCACCTGCACCACATTCGGATGAAAGATTTTAGCGAGTACCTGCCCTTCTCGTTGAAAACGACGAACAAACTTCTCATAATCTCGATCGTTTTGACATAGCTTATTAGGTGCTTTGACCACCACCTGCCGTTGTAGAAAGCGATCTGTAGCCAGATAAGTCAGCCCAAAGCCACCTCTACCAATTTGGCGTTTTATCTCGTATTTATCTGACTGGAGTAATTGTCCTTCTACCCACATTGCAATTCTTCGCCATCAACGATACTCAAAGCTATCTGCATAATTGATGCTCCACCCTCTTAATCGGGAGATGACAGCTCTGAAGGGGGCTGCTGAGTTTCGGACTGAGGATCAGCCGGACGCAGTGCCAGCCAGGCTGGAATACCTACCAGCAAAGCCACAATAACAGCAATAGCTGCCCAAATCGTTTGCCATTTTGCCCAATTGATCGAGCTTGGGAGCGCTGTTTTTGATGCTTCCTTTTCAAATCCTAGCTGTAATAGCCATGCTTCCAACGTCTGTGGCCGCTTTTCCGGGCGTAGCTCCATTCCAGTAATGATCGCTTTGGTCGTCTTGCCTGAAATATCTGGGTTTTTGGCCTGCGGTGAAGTCAAAGCCTTTCCTTCTACCATCCTCTCTGTGGCTCCCTCAGGCACATGTCCCGTGAGCAATTCATACAAGGTAGCCGCTAAAGAGTAGACATCGGTGTAAGGTGCAATTGATCGTCCGCGTGCATACAGTTCAGGCGGCGAAAAGCCATCAGTTAGTTCTCTTTTGCGGGTTCGGCTTAGCTCTGTATCGCAATTAATAGCCAGCTCAAAATTCGTCAGCACTGCTTCTGCCTGACCCTCTCGAATTCTCAGGAAAATATTGGCCGGACGAATATCCCGGTGTACCAGATTTTGCCCATGAACGACTGTCAGTGCTTCACCAACTTGCCGTATGTACTTTAGCGCTGCCTGTTCCGTCAGTATTCGCTGAGGCCGGTCTGCCAAGCTATCGCCCCCCAAATACTCCACGGGTAAGCAAAGCAATGCTCCTTCTTTAAAGGGCATCTCAACCTTTGCAATGTGAGGCGTACCGCTGCACCTAGCTAGCTTGATAGCCTCCTGCCAGAATAAGGTTTCTTGGCGATCGCGCTCCGCATCATTTAAGCCTGCTAAAACCTGAGGATTCAAGACTTTGATCAGCCACCGTTCACCACCTGGTTTCTCTGCTAGATAGGTGATGGCAAAGCGTCCGCGTCCTAGCTCACGTAAAATCGTATACTGTCCATTGCGTAGTGTCTGTCCTGGACTCAGACTCATTGCCCGGCTGCTTGGCTTAATATGACCTTGCTTCCAATCTTAATTTCTAGGAGAGCGATTGGCATCTATTTGTACAATTCTGGTCGCGTTTCTGGCATGGCTCATGTTCCAGAAATGTGCTTTTAGCGACCAGTGTATGGCATTTCCTAAAGGAACGACCCCTACGAATAACCGTTCCTTAGTCGTAGGATGGGCAAAGGTTATCAACCGTGCATATCTCCGTCACATTGCGCGGATGCTGGGCACGCTGGGCTTTGCCCATCCTACCGATCTGCGCCGAACTCATGCCGAATTCGCCCGTCTGAGCCTAGAAACCAGGGTTCTCTTAGGCAAGAGAGCCAACCTCGGAGTGAAGCAAGAACCCTGGTTTCTGCAAGCCCCTATCGCATCAGCCTCGTAGGATGGGCAAAGGTTATCAACCGTGCCCATCTCCGTCACATTGCGCGGATGCTGGGCATGCTGGGCTTTGCCCAGCCTACCGATCTGCGCCGAACTCATGCCGGATTTGCCCATCTGAGCCTAGAAACCAGGGTGCTCCTGGGCAAGAAAGCCAACCTCGGAGTGAAGCAAGAACCCTGGTTTCTGTAAGCCCCGATCGCATCAGCACCGTAGGCTGGGCAAAGGTTATCAACCGTGCCCATCTCCATCAAATTGCGCGGATGATGGGCACGCTGGGCTTTGCCCAGCCTACCGATCAACGTAGCGATCGATAGCGCACCAGGTAGCTCAGCACTTCCCCCTGCTCCGGCGTCAGCAGAATGCCAGCGGGCGGAATCGTGATCAGGTCGCTCCATAAGCCCTGATCGGCATAGTTCAGCTTGTGCAAGGCATGAATCGTCGATCGCACGCCGTCCTGCGACCCCATAATCAGGTGGCGCAATCGCTCCCGCTCTGGCTGGGCGCGGGGGATGTGTAGGCGTACGGGTTCTGTGTCTCCCAGATTGGTCAAATCCGGGAGATTGGGGTGGATATAAAACAGCATTTTGGGATTCCTCCGGAATCGGGTAAGGAAGCCCAAAAATAAGGCCGACCCAAGACATAGCAGTTCGGGACGGCCTGAGTAATAATTACTCTAGCCTCCGAGACAGCTCATTCCTGTCGAAGGGGTCAGGTGTCGGAAGATTGTTGCAGCAACTTTCGGCACCGTACGACCAAATTTTTGGGTGATAGTCAAGCTGCACGCAGACAGCTATAGCTCCAAAATCTACCCCATCTAACGCCCCAGCGCAAGTTAAGTTTGTTACGCTAATACAGTTAGCCACACGCCGCCCAGCCTCATCCTCGTCGGCGGGAAAAAGGGCTTAATCCGTGACCTGCGTGGAAAATTCGCCAGTCCCTAAGGCCGTGAAAATGAGGGTTATCTCGCAGTCTTCCCTCTTAAGGTAGATTCCAGAACTTTTGGCGATCGCTATATGATGAAGGTGATCTGGGCACTTTAGGGATTACACTACACCTCTAGGTTGCTGTTTCGCGGCTAAGTGGTCTAAAAGCTAACAATTTAGGTTAAGTATGGCGGTAGCTTTCAGCACAGGAATAGAGGAGTTTTTGACGCCTGCTTCAAAGCTAGCTTTAGAGCAAGGGTCGGCTGACGGCTCTGAGCATTTGCTGCTTGATAAATATGTTAAAAAAGCTTCACCGTACTGTCCTTTTTGTTGAGGTTTCGGCGGAACAGGAAAATAGCTGCGCCGAGTATTGGCTACAAGCAAGCCCAATCGCATACCAAATTTTGACCGAGCCGGACGGCGATCGGGCGCTAGAGCGATGCCAGCAGCAGCGGGTCGATGCCGTCATTTTAAGGTTAGCGGCCCATGCTCTCAGTCTTGAGGCCATCAGCCAGCTTCAGCAGCTTGGCGATCGCTGTCCGCCCATTGTAGTGATCGATCAGGGGGCGGGCGCGGTCGAGACGGCGGTGCAGGCTCTCAAGGCGGGGGCGACCGACTATTTAGCGGCTGACAAAGTGACGCCTGAGCGCCTACAGCGATCGCTGCAAATGGCAATTGAGGCCGTGGCCCAGCAGCGAGCCGAACGCTGGAGCCAAGAGCAGTTCTATGCCCTAGTCGAGAACATGGTAGATTGCTGCGGCATTTTTTCGGCTATCCGCGATCGCAGCGGCCAGATCACAGATTTTCGCATTGACTATCTCAACCGGGCCGCCTGGGAAGCCAATCAAATGCCCAGGTCAGCCCAGGTGGGCCAGAATCTCTGCGAGCTGCTGCCTGCCCATCGCACTTCGGGTTTGTTTGCCGCTTACTGTCAGGTGGTCGAAACTGGAGAACCCTTGATCAAAGATTCGCTGGTCTACGACGACTTTTTTGGCCAGCAGCGCCTAGTCCGGGCCTTTGATTTGCGGGCGGCCAAGCTGCGAGATGGCTTTGTCGCCTCATGGCGCGACATTACCGCGCGCAAGCACCTAGAACTGAATCTCAGCCAAACGGCTGCTAGCCTCCAGCAAGAGCAAAGCCGACTGCAGCAGCTCATTCAGCAAGCTCCCATTGGCATTGGCATTGGCACAGCTAGCGGTGAAGTGAAGGTGATCAATGACGCCATGCTGGAGCTGCATGGCTATACGCGAGCCGAATTTGAGCAAAACGGCATGAACTGGCGTGACTTTACGCCCCCGGAGCTGATGGAGAGCACGCAGCAGGCAATGGATCAGCTCCGCCAAGAAGAGGCCATCGTTGCTGAAGAAAAAGAAATTCTGCGCCGCGATGGGACGCGCGTGCCGATTTGGATCAGTGCTGTGCGGTGGCTGGGCCATCCGGATGAGCACGTCGCGTTTGCCATTGATATCCGCGATCGCAAACAAATCGAAACCTCTCTGCTTCAGAGCGAAGCCTACTTCCGCCAGCTAGCAGACAGCGCTCCCATGATGATTTGGGTAACAGATGCCACTGGCTATTGCACCTACCTGAGTCAAGGCTGGTACGCCTTTACCGGCCAGACTGAGGCCACCGGCTTGGGCTTTGGCTGGCTGACAGCCGTACATCCAGAAGATCGGGAGCTGGCGGAGAAGCTTTTCCGCGATGCGAATAAGCAAAATGAGTCTTTTCGGCTGGAGTACCGCCTGCGCCATCAGGACGGTGAATATCGCTGGACAATTGATGCGGCCAGTCCTCGGTTCAGCCAGGAGGGCGAGTTTCAGGGCTACATTGGCTCAGTGGTTGACATTAGCGATCGCAAACAGAGCGAAGTGGCCCTGAAGGAGAGCGAGGAGCGCTTTCGGACGCTAGCCGACAATATTTCTCAGTTCACCTGGATGGCGAATGAGTCGGGCTGGATTTTTTGGTACAACCGGCGCTGGTTCGACTACACCGGCACAACCTTAGCGGAAATGCAGGGCTGGGGCTGGCAGCAGGTGCACCATCCTGACTATGTGGAAGAGGTCACCGCCAAGTTTCGCCGACACGTCGAGTCAGGAGAAGCCTGGGAGGATACATTTCCGCTTAGGGGCAAAGACGGTCAGTACCGCTGGTTTCTCTCGCGGGCCGTTCCTATCTGCGATGAGCAAGGCCGAGTCCTGCGCTGGTTTGGCACCAACACTGATGTCACCGATCTAAGGCAGGCGGAAATGGACCTGCAGCAGACCTCCGAGCGGCTCAAAATTACCCTAAGAAGTGCGCCTATTACTCTGTTTAATCAGGATCTCGACCTGCGCTACACCTGGATTTACAATCCCACCCATCGCTATGCCACCCCAGAAGTAATGGGTCAACAAGATGCCGATTTGGTGTCGCCTCAAAGTGCGGCTTATCTCACCGAGCTGAAGCGACGGGTGATTGAAACCGGGGAGAGTTTGCGAGAAGAGGTGGAAGTTGTCAGAGGGAAGCAAATTGCCTACTATGACCTGACGGTAGATCCCCTGCGAGACGAGAACAATCAGATTATTGGCATTACGGGGGCCGCCGTTGATATTAGCCAGAAAACACAGCTCGCCGCCGCAGGCCAACAGGCCCAAGTTAAACTGCAGCAGAGCGAAGATCGCCTGCGGATGGCGGTTGAGGCGGCTCGATTGGGCACCTGGGACTGGAACCTGGTAACGGACGAGCTAATCTGGGATGCAGGCTGCAAGGCTATGTTTGGTTTGCCTGCCGATGCCGAAGTAAACATTGAGATTTACTATCACAGCCTGCACCCCGAAGATCGCGATCGCATGGAGCAGATTGTGCAGTGGGCGCTCAATCCAGCCCCCGAGGTCCGCGCCGCCATGCTGCTGGAGCCGGGCGAGAAGAGCATCGAGGAACTTCGGGAGGCCGGTTTCACGGTCGCGCACACGGTGCCGCACGGCGAGATGCTGCCGGG
>JAAHIC010000272.1 GCA_010671965.1 Leptolyngbya sp. SIO4C5 | reverse complement strand
TGCGCCACCAGCGGAAAGGTTGCCCCTAAAACGGCTAGGTCAGGATCGCTGAGGCCAAAGAGCAAACAAACATAGTTACGGGCCAAGGTATCGCTAATCTGCAGAGCTGCAGGCGGCTGCGCAAAAAGCTGGCGATAGAGCCAAGCTGGGGTAGAACGGAGCTGATTGCTGCTGACGTGGCCGTAGGGAATCCCGGCCTGAGTCTGCCCTAAAGGCTGAGCCGAATGGGTTAGGAGCATTTTTCCCTGAGCCAGTCCCTGACGCCGCGCCTGACTAAACCCGAACCCCATTGCCACCTGATTTGCATAGGCTCGCTTGCGCTGCGATCGCTGGGTAACCGGAACTAGCTTCTGGCTACCCGTCGAGCCACTGCTCAAGTTGATGTGGATGAGCGGATCAGGGGCGACTACGTTTAGCCCCCCTGCAGCAGCCCGCTCAAAATAAGGGTGATAGGCGCTATAGGGCCAAACGGGTACCTGTTGGCGGAACTGCTCAACCGTCGTCACCTTAGACAGGTTGAGCGCCTGCCCTAGCTCAGTTTCCTGCTGTACTTGTAGAAGCGATTGCAGAAAGCTGGCCTGAATCGTCGTCGAGCGCGATAGTTTGTCTACAAAAGCCCTCTGCTGCCAGCGAGCCAGTGCGGCCACCAAAGATAATAGGGAACTGCCCATGCCTGCATAGAATCTTTACAGTCCTAAATTCTGACATGAAATCTGCTGGATGACCGTACACTTCTCCGGTACTGATCAAGGCGTGATGAACTTCTCAATCTCGATTAAGCAGGTCAAATTTGGGCTTTATCGCCTACGGGCTGCAAATTTCTAGTTGCAAATTCCTAGTACTCAATAGGAGAGGGCTGGCCTTCTAAATACAGCAAAAAGTCCATCAGTTCTTCGTCACTGAGATCGTGGCGCGATCGCTTGCTGTAAGTTTTCTCTAAAAACTCTCGTCCCTGCTGCACCGACCAGCCTAAGCGTCGTAGCTCTACGTCAGTTTGAGCCAAAATATCTGACAGATCGATTGGCCCGGTGTCGGGAAAAGGTAGCTCTGCCGCTTCAGAGACATCAGGCTGAGGCGGCGCCGGTGAGACGGGAGCGGGCTGCGAAATCGGTTCGGTGGGGGCAGGCGTAGGGGAGGGTGAGGCTGCGTCTGTCTTTTGGGCTGGGGGAGGATTCATGGGTGGCGACGGCGCGGCAACCTGTGGCCGTTCTGGAAAGGGCGTAGTTTTGACTGTCGCCGCTGCCGCAGGCGGCAATGGCAGCGTGGATTCTGGGTCAGAAACTGCCTCGGCTGCCGAGGTAATCTCTGTAGGTATAGCTGTAGGCTCAGACTGAGCAGTCAGGCCCAGGGATTGCAGGGCGCGGTTTTTAGCTGAATCTTCTGCGGCGGTCAGCTCAGAACTGGCGGCCATGCCGGTGGCGACCGTTGACCGCTCTAGCTGCACAACAGCTCTAACAATGTATTGTCCGTCATGCAGCATCAGCAGATCTGCTGTTAGGCTACCCATAGGATAGCGATCGCGAAATTGCTGAATCAAAGAATGGATCACCAGGTGTCTCAGAAGTCACTAAACTGTATAGCAGACAACCCTTACGGGTTTTATTGAAGCGCTAAAAGCAGCCAACATTGACCAAAGCTAACCGATAGCCCTCCGCTTTTCACTGTTTTAGTTCACCTCACCTACCGCCTCGAATGCCCCTAGATCGTCTACTAGAATTTTCCCCTAACATCGGGATGGATACGCTGCTGCTGCTCTTAGTGCTGATTGCACTGGAGGCAGTCTTATCAGCCGACAATGCTATTGCGCTAGCAGCGATCGCCCAGGGTTTAGCCTCTAAAGAGATGGAGCGCCGCGCCTTAAACGTGGGGCTGATAGTGGCTTTCATTTTGCGCGTCTGTCTTATTCTAACGGCAGGATGGGTGCTGCAATTTTGGCAGTTTGAGGTTTTGGGCGCGCTTTACCTACTGTGGCTGGTCTATCAGTACTTTGCCTCCGACGAAGACGAAGACGCCCAGCACCACGGCCCCCGGTTTGAGTCTGTCTGGCAGGCTGTGCCGATGATTGCCCTGACAGACCTAGCCTTTTCGCTAGATAGCGTTACTACTGCGATCGCCCTTTCGCGAGAGATTTGGCTAGTTTTACTCGGCGGGGCGATTGGAGTGATTACCTTGCGGTTTATGGCCGAACTGTTTATTGGCTGGCTGGATATCTATGTTCATCTGGAAGATGCGGGCTTTATCACCGTCGCTCTAGTCGGTATCCGCCTGCTAATTCGGGTCATCAATGAGAACTGGGTTCCGCCAGAATGGCTGATGGTGAGCCTGATTGCGGCGCTCTTTATCTGGGGCTTTTCTGAAAAGCGGCCTGCTCCCGCCGATGAGCTAGCCGAACTAGCTGCTAGCGATCGCGAAGCTGTTTCAGCCTCACTCAGCGATGCGGTGCAACCCTCGTCGGCCCCTGACAGCTCATCTAATGGGCAAACCATTCACGCTCAGGTACAAGATCCGGCTAATGCAAGTGAAAATCAGCCTGAGATGGTGCCTTTAGCCAAAGACGATGCGGCTTCTTGAAGGCAGCAAACAGGCTGCGGTTTTGAGCGATCGCGCCGATGCTCAAAACTACTTCAGGTTTGGCTGAATGCCGCGAGTGCGGCACCCAGCCTGCCAGATCTGTTATTCGAGTCTAGACGCAGCCTCTCGTCTATTCGTACAGCCAGCCTTTCATAGTGGGTTCCCAGCTTGTCAGTTCCTCTTCGCTAAACCATAGCGAGATTTCTGAACGCGCCGTTTCCACCGCATCTGAACCGTGAATGATGTTGCGGCCAATGGTAACGCCATAGTCACCCCGAATCGTACCGGGTTCTGCTGAAAGCGGATTCGTCGCCCCGATAAGTTTGCGGGCCGAGGCCACAACCCCTTCGCCTTCCCAGACCATTGCGGCCACTGGGCCAGAAGTAATGAAGTCTACCAGGCCACTGAAGAAGGGCTTTTCTCGGTGAACGTCGTAGTGCTTTTCAGCTAGCTCACGAGAAACCTGCATTAGCTTTAGGCCAACTAGGGTAAAGCCTTTGGCTTCATAGCGGCGAATAATTTCGCCCACCAAGCCGCGCTGCACTCCATCGGGCTTCACCATCAGAAACGTGCGTTCCACAGATACCTGCTCCTAACGTATTTTCTAAACCTTTTCTATGCTCAGGAAATAAGGGCCTTTTGTAAAGGTTTTAGTCTTCTAAGCTGTCTGCGGCTACTGTCCTTTAAACTAGATGCTCAAATGTGGCGTTTCTGCTTGAGTTTGAGCTGTTTACGCTTTAGGCCAACAGCACAATCAAAAGCAGAAAGCCAAGGGTTGCAAAAGTAGATTCGCCCAATACGCGAGCGACGATATTTTCTTGGGTAGGAGCGGATTTCATACTTAAAGTCTCCGGTTGTAGCGATGTCGTTGATGCTTCTAGGATGATGCGCCCCAAAGCAGCTTTGCAGCCCCTCTTAGGGTACCTTTTTAAAGCTCAGACCTCGGCGAAGTTGAAAACGTTCATGGGCGATCGCTGAACGATACAAAACAGCAAAATAGTTAATGTTTTTCTCATAATTAAGCGGCAGCTCTCATCCTGAAGCTGTGCAGGCTGCTTACTGTTGACTTCAGCGCGCTGACTGAACTTTCAGGAAAATGTGAGTTTGCTCAAACCAAAAAGCTGGCCACATGCCTTTAGCAATGACCAGCCGACAGCTATTAAGTTCTAAGTCACCAACTTACTCGACGCCTACCTCAAGCCCGATAGGGCAGGCAACGTTTGTGCCACCTAGACCACAGTATCCACCGGGATTCTTGGCGAGATACTGCTGGTGGTAGTCTTCGGCGTAGTAAAACTCAGGAGCTTCTATGATTTCAGTCGTGATGTCGCCGTAGCCAGACTGTTTCAGAGCTTGCTGGTAGGCTGCGCGGGAAGCCTCAGCCTGCTGCCGCTGCTCCTCAGAATAGACATAGATCCCAGAACGATATTGGGTGCCGACGTCGTTACCCTGACGCATTCCCTGGGTTGGATTGTGACTTTCCCAGAAAACTTTGAGCAACTCCTCGTAGCTGATCTTCTCCGGATCATAGACAACCTTGACGACTTCGTTGTGTCCGGTCATGCCGCTGCAGACTTCGCGGTAAGTTGGGTTGGGCGTGTGACCCGCCGCGTAGCCGACAGCCGTGGAGTAAACGCCGTCTAGCTGCCAGAATTTGCGCTCAGCTCCCCAAAAGCAGCCCAAGCCGAACAGAGCTGTTTTCAGGCCATCTGGATAAGGCGGAGTGAGGCGATTGCCGTTGACAAAGTGCTTTTCAGGCACTGGCATGGATTCTTCACGTCCGGGTAGCGCTTTGTCAGCGGAGGGCATTTCCGTTTTTTTGCCGAGTCCAAATAAAGCCATAGGGGTTGCTGTCTTAAAAAAGTTTTGTACAGCTTTACTATAAAACAGTTGCCTAGAGGGCTTCAGGTGGGCGAACCCGAACTTTTTGGCGTGTATTCAACCTCAATTGAATTTTTTCGACGGGCGATCGCCTCTTTACGACAACGCTTCTAGAGAAGATCCGGTTACAGGGTTGTGAGGATCAAAGAGGAGGGTGAACTGGGCCTGGGGGATGAGGCGGCGCAGGACGCGCAGATGGGCTTCGGCGTCGTTGCGGCGGTGCAGGCGAGCGACGGTGATGCGCTGGCTTTTGGGCAGGTGGCGGATGATGCACCAGGGATGGAGCTGGGTTTGATAATTTGACGCATGGCGAGATGGGGCCACGCGGGGTGGCTGTTGCCCTGATATCATGATGACTATCTCCGATTTTTCGGTGGAATAAGCATCGCCCTTCAGTTTGCGAGGCCGGAGGGCGGTGCTTTTGTGATGTTACAAACTAGAGAGACGAGATCTCGGTTTCTCGATATAGCTATTAAAGGCTGAGATCTCGTTCTTGTCAACTAGAGATATGGGGTTAGTCAAGCTGCGGATTCGAGAGTTGGCAAAGCAAAATGGATGGACTTTAAAAGAGGTAGCGGCTCGGGCGAATGTGCCTTACACGACTGTGACGACCTATGCCCGGTCTGAGGGCATGGCAATGGCCGATATTGCGGCTGTGATCAAGATCGCGCAGGTGTTTGGGATAACTGTCGAAGATCTCGTAGAAATTGTTGCAGAGTAAGCCTTTGGGCTGTGGGATTAATTCGGCTAAAAATACGAGAACTGGCGGCTGAACGGAACTGGACGATCAAGGAAGTCTCAGAGCGCTCGGGAGTGATCTACAGCACGTTGAAAACCTATGCGCGATCGGCGGGAATGGCGACGGTGGATCTGACAGCGGTGATGAAAATTCGCGGGTGTTTGGGGTGACGGTGGAGGAGCTGGTTGAGTTGGTTGAGGAGTAGGGAGCGCTTGAAGCTAGCTGGGGGGAGATCCCAGGGGTTTGCGGCAAACATTCAGTCTGATTAAGTCCTATGGCAAACCCCGGGGATCTTTAGGATCCAGCGATCGCGCTGGGTTAGTCGCTTGGAAGAACTGACGAATATCCAACACAAGCAAAGGGCCGTAAGCGGATAGACAGAAACGTAGCTGCCCCCATCCTAAGCCAGCTTGCAGCAGAATTTCCCAAACTTAACACCGACTCAAAGCCTCGGCCTGATGCTACGTTTTTGGAGGAAATGCTTGCAAAAGCTCAGCGCGTACCAAACAGGCGATCGCCTGCGTCTCCTAGCCCTGGCAAAATGTAGCCGTGTTCGTCTAGCTTGTCATCAATGGCAGCCGTGTAGAGGGGAACATCGGGGTGTACGGCATGGAGCTGCTCAACTCCTTCTGGAGCCGCTAACAAACAGACAAAGCGAATTGATCGGGGCTGAATTTGTTTGAGGCGGTTAACCGCCGCCACTGCCGTATTCCCCGTAGCGATCATCGGATCTACCAGCAGTACATCCCGATCGGCAATGTCGTGGGGCACTTTAAAATAGTATTCAATCACGACATGGGAGCGCGGATCCCGGTACAAGCCAATGTGACCGACGCGGGCCGAGGGAATCAGCTCCAAAATGCCGTCTAAAATGCCCTGTCCCGCTCGCATGATGGAAATGATCACCATCTTTTTGTCTGGGGCTAGCACAGGCGCTGCCATTGGCATCAGTGGCGTCTGAATAGTTTCTGTCTTCAGCGGCAGATCGCGCGTCACCTCATAGGCCAGCAGCATACTGATCTCCTTGAGTAAGTCGCGGAACTTGGCGGTACTGGTTTCAGCGCGGCGCATCAGAGTCAGCTTGTGCTGAATCAGCGGATGGGAGATCCTATGAACTTGTCCGGCCATGAGGTTAAGGGCAGCGCCTGTGCTAGCCCCAGACAAAAAGATGGTGATCATTTCCATCATGCGAGCGGGACAGGGCATTTTAGACGGCATTTTGGAGCTGATTCCCTCGGCCCGCGTCGGA
>JAAHIC010000271.1 GCA_010671965.1 Leptolyngbya sp. SIO4C5 | reverse complement strand
ACTCAAGTCAGTCAGCTGATCCATGATCTCATCCCCGTAGATACCTGCCGTCGCCACCGGCTAATTCCTCTATCGACTGAAGAAGGGGATCCTCCAACTGTTTTGGTAGCTATGGTTGATCCTGAGAATCTAGAAGCTCAGGACGACCTCAACCGCATTCTGCGCCCCAAGGGTTTCCGCCTGCGGCGTCGAGTCATTACGGTTGATGACTTTCAGCGCTTGCTCAACTCCTTCTTAGACGAGCAGGTCGCTTTAGAGAAGAAGAAAGATTTTGAAAAGTCAGTCGATGTCAGATCTGATCTAGAAGACCTTGATCTAGGCGATTTGCAGGATGCGCCCGATGAAGAAGCCGATTTAAGCGTTGCTTTAGAAGATGCCGGAGCGGCCCCCGTTATTGCCTTAGTCAATAAGATCTTGGTCAAAGCCTTACAGGAAGAGGTTTCTGATATTCACGTTGAGCCTCAGGAAGAGTATCTCCGGATTCGCTTCCGCAAAGACGGCGTTCTGCGTCCGGCCTTTGCCCAAAATTTTCCGAAGAAGATTGTTCCAGCAGTTACAGCTCGATTCAAGATTATTGCTGAACTAGACATTGCTGAACGGCGCGTTCCTCAGGACGGTCGCATTCGGCGGATTTTCCAAAACCGCAAGGTGGACTTTCGGGTTAGCACACTGCCAAGCCGCTACGGTGAAAAGGTTGTGCTGCGGATCCTAGACAACGAGGCCACTCAGCTCGGTTTAGACAAGCTCATTACAGACGCGGAAACGCTCAAGATTGTGCAAGAAATGGCGGCGCGTCCCTACGGTCTCATTCTCGTAACAGGGCCAACGGGATCAGGTAAAACCACAACGCTCTATTCAATGCTGTCGGAGCGCAACGATCCGGGGGTCAATATCAGTACGGCGGAAGACCCAATTGAGTACACGCTACCGGGCATTACTCAGGTGCAGGTACTCCGTGAAAAGGGCATGGTGTTTGCCTCAATTTTGCGGGCTTTTCTGCGGCAAGATCCAGACGTAATTCTGGTAGGAGAGACTCGCGACCCGGAAACGGCAAAAACTGCTATTGAAGCGGCTTTGACCGGGCACTTGGTTTTGACGACGCTGCACACGAATGACGCTGCCGGGGCGATCGCCCGCTTAGATGAAATGGGCGTCGAACCTTTTCAGGTTTCTAGCTCTCTGATCGGCGTTTTGGCCCAGCGTTTGATGCGGCGGGTTTGCGCTGACTGTCGCATTCCCTACAATCCTAATTCAGAAGAACTGGCCCGGTTCGGTCTGACTTCTTCTGGCGATGCAGACGTTACTTTTTACAAGGCGAAGACCGTAGCTACGGAGCAACTAGAGTCCGAGCGGGCAGCCGGCAACCTCTGTTCGACCTGTCAGGGCAGCGGCTATAAGGGGCGGGTTGGTGTATACGAAGTCATGCGTATTACCGAGAATTTACAAGCCCTAATTTCGGAAGGTGCTCCCACCGAACGAATCAAGGAAAGCGCTGTTGAAGAGGGTATGCAAACGCTGTTATCCTACAGCCTTAATCTGGTTCGAGAAGGGCATACCACCCTAGAAGAAGTAGAGCGAGTTACCTTTACAGATACAGGCTTAGAAGCTGAACTCAAGGCTAGACGTAAAACCTCGCTGACCTGTAACACCTGCGGTGCCGGTCTTAAACAGGAATGGCTAGACTGCCCTTACTGTCTAACGCCCCGCTTCCAAAGCTAGCAAGTGTCGGCATGTAGGCTCAACGCCAACATTCAAGTTTACGTTTTTACTGTTTAGCCGCTAGTCTTGCAATAGCCGTTAGCGGGCCATAAACAGGCTTAAGTAATTCGTTACAGCAGAAACCATTTGAGGTAGTCCTATGGAACTGATGATTGAAGACCTGATGGAAGAAGTCGTTGAAAGAGGCGGCTCTGACTTGCACCTTTCAGCCGGTCTGCCACCATATATTCGCGTCAGTGGACATCTAACCCCCACCGAGCATCCGCCCATGTCGCCGGAGCAGTGCCAGCGACTCATTTTTAGTATGCTCAACAATACCCAGCGTAAGCATTTAGAGCAAACCTGGGAATTAGACTGCTCCTATGGCGTTAAAGGGCTAGCCCGTTTTCGCGTCAACGTCTATAAGGATCGGGGTACCTATGCAGCCTGTTTACGGGCCCTAAGTTCAAAGATCCCCAGCATGGATCTGCTGGGTCTGCCCAATATTGTGCGCGAGCTTTCAGAGAAGCCTAGAGGTTTGATCTTGGTGACCGGGCCTACTGGCTCAGGTAAGTCAACCACGCTAGCGTCGATGATCAATAACATCAATCTGACGCGAGCTGAGCATATTCTGACGGTCGAAGATCCGATCGAATTTGTCTATGAGCCGATCAAGAGCCTGGTGCATCAGCGCCAGATTGGGGAAGATACAAAGAGCTTTGCTAATGCGCTCAGAGCGGCCTTGCGGGAGGATCCGGACGTCATTCTCGTGGGTGAGATGCGAGATTTAGAAACGATCTCTCTTGCTATCTCTGCTGCGGAAACAGGCCACCTGGTTTTTGGAACGCTGCACACTAGCTCCGCAGCGCAAACCGTAGACCGCATGGTTGATGTTTTCCCGCCTGAGCAGCAGCAGCAGGTGCGGGTGCAGCTATCGAACTCGCTCGTAGCTGTGCTTAGCCAAACTCTGATTCCTAAGCAGAATCCCAAGCCTGGGGAATTTGGTCGGGTGATGGCCCAGGAAATTATGATTGCGACCCCTGCGATCGCGAACCTGATTCGCGAAGGTAAAACCGCCCAGATTTACAGCGCCATTCAAACGGGCGGCAAGGTCGGAATGCAGACTCTGGAAAAGGTACTGGCCGATCTCTATAGAGAAGGGGCGATTTCATTTGAATCAGCAATGGCGAAGTCGTCTAGAACTGATGAACTACAGCGTTTAATTGGTAGCGCTCCGGCGGCAGCCGGTACGGCAGCTACCCGACAAGGTGCGGCAATGGGCGCGGCGCGTCGTCGTTAAACAGTGCTGCTCGCCTGATCGATAGCCTTGCAAGAGACTGTGGTTCTGGCAAGGCTATCAACGCTTTAGGGCGATCGCGAGGCTCCCATTTCTAGCCAGCAGCGGCGTGCTGCCTTTGCCCTTTGCTGTTGGCAATCGTTGTCACAGATTATGTACGTCAGACAGGTTAAATATTTTTTATGATAGGTTGACAGAACAAACTAGCAGAGGCTCTCGAGAGCGCTAGTTGAATCGCTTCAGGCTAGACTGCCTTTGAAGCCAGCATTGCCCATAACAGCTCACAGAAGACTTTAATTGCTATGCCTACCTACGTCGCCACTGGTCGGGATGCTGCTGGACGCAATCGGCGCGAAAAAGTTGCTGCGGAAACGCCGGGCGAGGCCCGGAATCTGCTGAGAGATCGGGGCATCTTTATCCAAGATATCCGGGAAGAGAAAGGCTTCAGCATTGACCTAGAGGACGTGAAGACCTCACTCACTAGCGTCAGCGTTAAGGATAAAGCTATTTTCTCACGGCAGTTTGCGGCCTTGGTCAACGCTGGCGTTGCTCTGGTCAGAGGGCTAGGGGTACTTTCAGAAGAATGTCCTAATCCAAAATTGAAGCGATCGCTGCAGGAAATCAATGCTGATGTGCAGCAGGGAACAAGCCTTTCAGACTCGATGCGTAAGCATCCCCAATGCTTTGATGATCTCTATGTGGCTTTGGTACAGGCTGGCGAAGTGGGCGGTGTCTTGGATGAAGTCCTCAATCGCTTGGCCAAGCTGCTAGAGGATCTTAATCGCTTGCAGAACCAGATTAAGTCAGCAATGGCCTATCCGGTGACGGTTGGCATTCTGGCGGTGGTCATTTTCGTGGCAATGACCGTCTTTCTGCTGCCCACGTTTGCAGGTATTTTCGAAGAATTTGACGCCGAACTGCCTATGTTTACCCAGTTGATGCTGGGTATCAGTGATTTTCTGCGAACGCCTTTATACGTTGCCATGTTAATTGGTGCCATTGTGGCGGCTGTCTTTGCTTATCGGCAGTACTACAAGACCCGGGTGGGACGCGAAACAATGGATCGCTTTTTCCTGAAGATGCCACTGTTTGGTGATTTGGTACAAAAGACTGCAACCGCTCGGTTTTGCCGAACTTTTGGTTCTCTTTCGCGCTCGGGGGTACCAATTTTGACCGCTCTAGAAATTGTCCGCGATACCGCAGGTAATCGCGTAATCTCCAATGCCATTGATGAGGCCCGTCAGGAAATTCAAACGGGCGGCATGATTAGTTTGGCGCTACAAAAGCACCAGGTTTTCCCGGTTATGGCAATTCAGATGATCTCTATTGGGGAAGAGACGGGTGAACTTGATCAGATGCTGATGAAAGTGGCTGACTTCTACGAGGATGAAGTTGAGCAGGCTGTCAAAGCGCTGACTAGCATCATGGAGCCAATTATGATTATTGTGCTGGGGGGTATGGTCGGCTCTATCTTGATCTCTATGTACCTGCCGATGTTCAAGATTATGGAAGTGGTGCAGTAGACAACTCACTGTAAAGAACATCTGAAACAACCCATTTGCCATGAGTTTATGCCCAAAGCTCATGGCAGATTTTTTATGACGGGTTATTCAATGCGGTTACTGCAAAACTTCTTCTAGCTGATGTTGGTTCCACAAAGTCTGATAAAGTCCCGGCTGCGCGACTAGATCTTCATGGGAACCGTTTTGAACAATGCGGCCTTGATCCATCACCAGAATGCGATCGGCGGTTGCAGCAGCAGACATTTGGTGAGAAATAAAAATCACGGTCTTGCGCTGGGTACCTTCGGCTAAGTTCTTCAGGATTTCGGTAGCCGTTTTGTTGTCAACGCTGGAGAGAGCATCATCTAAAACCAAAATGGGCGCATCCGTCAGCAACGCCCGTGCTAGCGCTGTGCGCTGACGCTGCCCGCCTGAGAGCGTGATACCCCGCTCGCCAACAACGGTGTCATACTGCTGCGGGAAATTGATAATTTCTTCGTTGATTTGGGCCTGCTTAGCCGTGTGCTGCACGGTCAAGACTTCTGCTAGGGGGTCACCGTAGCGGATATTATTTTTGATTGTGGTGCTGAAAAGAAAGCTATCTTGAGGTACAAAGGCGATCGCTTTTCTCAGGTCAGCTACAGCGATCTGAGTAATGTCATAGCCGTCGAGAAAAAGCTGTTGGGGCTGAATATCGAGTAGACGTGGAATAGCGTTGGCCAAGGTAGACTTGCCAGAACCAATAGGGCCGACGACGGCCACCGTCTCGCCGGAGCGAATATGAAAGCTCACCGACTGCAGCGCCGCCTGAGTCGTTCCGGGAAAAGTATAGGTGAGATCGCGGGCCACAATCTCGCCCGTGAGTTTTTGCGGATTGAGCGCAATCGGCTGGGGGACATTTTTGATCTTGGGTCGAGCTTTGAGGATTGCTTCGACCCGGTCGATACTGACTTCGCCTCGCTGATAGGCAGTGATGGTGAAGCCGAGTAGGGCTGTGGGAAAGACTAGGCGCTCTACATACAAAATCAGCGCTACAAAGTCGCCAACGGTGAGAGCACCGCTGGCGATCGCCCCGGCTCCTACGGCTAAAATCACCAACAAGCTAACGCTGGCTAAACCTCCCAGCAGCGGAAACAGGGTGTTGCGGGTTCTTGCTAGGGTCAAATTGGCCTCTAGCAGCCGCTGGTTAAAATTGGCAAAGGCGTGGCGCTCGTTGTTTTCCTGAGCATAAATTTTGATCAGCGCAATACCGCTCATGTCTTCCTGAATCATTTCGCTCAGGTTGGCAATTTCTTGCTGTACCTGGAGCTGCTGGTTGCGCAGGCGGTGGCTAAAGAGCTGTACCAAGATCAGCATCACCGGGTAGACAATCAGCGCCATGACCGTCAGCCGCCCGTTGATGGTCAACATAACGGGCAGAGTAAACGCATAGGCAAATACTGTATTAGCCAGGCTTAAAACCGCAAATCCCAAAAGGCGACGAATGTTGTCTACATCGCTAGTGGCTCGGCTGATGAGATCGCCGGCGGTATTGACAGAAAAATAGGCGGGTTCTAACGTCAGTAAGTGTTCAAAGATTTTCTGTTTGAGGTCAAATTCCACCTGTCGGCCTACGCCAAAGATGAGAATTCGAGAACCCATGCGGATAAACCACATGACCGAGGCCAGCAGCAAAATTAGCACAACATAGTAGAGGACTCGGTCGTAGCTGAAGGTAACCTGTAGTTCGTCGATGCCGTCTCGAATCAGCAGCGGGATGGAGACACCGACTAAATTGACAATCAGCAGCGCCCCGATCCCCATCGCGGTTCGACGCCAGTGGGGACGCAAATAGGTGGCTAGTTTGTTCAGTTGCGATCGCGCCATGAATCCAGTCCAGAGAGAAGCAGAGCTACAGCCCTGCTCCCCATCCTAGACGAATTTGGCCGTCAGCCGTTTTGATAGCA
>JAAHIC010000270.1 GCA_010671965.1 Leptolyngbya sp. SIO4C5 | reverse complement strand
TTTGCTCAGCGGTGCTCTAGCAGCGGCGTCGGCTCAGGTAATCAACTGCATCTATGACCAGGACATTGACTATGACATGGAGCGCACTCGCCATCGGCCTTTGCCCTCCGGTCGAGTCCAGGTGCGCGATGCCCTGTTGTTTGCCATCACCCTGGCCGTTCTCTCTTTTACTTTGCTGACCACTTTTGCCAATTTGCTGAGCGCCTGCTTAGCGCTATCAGGCATCGTTGTCTACGTGCTGGTCTATACCCACTGGCTGAAGCGTTCCTCCTCGCTCAATATTGTGATTGGCGGCGCGGCGGGAGCCATTCCTCCTTTAGTGGGCTGGGCCGCAGTCACCGGCAGCTTGAGCTGGGCGGCCTGGATTATCTTTGCCATTGTGTTTGTCTGGACGCCGCCGCACTTTTGGGGTTTGGCAATGGTGATTCGCGATGACTATGCCAAAGTGGGCATTCCTATGCTGCCGGTGGTGGTGGGCAATGAAGCAACGGCTAAGCAAATTTGGGCCTACACGCTGTTGCTGGTTCCCACTACTTTGCTCCTGGTCTACCCGCTCGGTGTCTCAGGACTGCTCTATGCGGTGCTCGCTACGCTTCTAGGTGGCCTTTTTCTCAAAAAAGCCTGGCAGCTTCTGCAGTCGCCGGAAGATATGACCTTAGCGCGATCGCTGTTTAAGTTTTCGATTTTCTACATGATGCTGCTGTCGGCTGGTCTGGTTGTGGACAGCCTCCCTATTACCCGTCAGCTGATCACCCTGGGCGGTGAACACATTAGCAGCTTGCTGGCCGCTTTAGTTTGTCTCTAGCTGGAGCCAACTCCATCGAAGGTTCCCTGATCTGGGTGTGACTTCGATAATATAAAGCTAGTAAAAGCTGCAATTTTATCTGTTGCGTCTGCTATGTCTCCTGCGGTTGAAATTCAAGGTCTACAAAAGCGGTATGGCGCTGTCGAAGCGGTCAAAAACGTATCTTTGACGATTCAGCCAGGAGAAATTTTTGGCCTACTAGGGCCAAATGGCGCGGGCAAAACCACCACGATCCGCTGCCTCTGCACCCTAACTCAGCCCGATGCTGGCAAGCTGACGGTTAATGGCGTTTCGGTTTTAGAGCGGCCTCGCCTCGCGCGGCAGCATCTAGGCTACATCGCTCAGGAGGTGGCCCTAGACAAGGTTCTCACTGGCAGAGAACTGCTGCAGCTCCAGGCGGCGCTCTATCATATTCCAGCTAAGGTGGCCAAGGCTCGTATTGATCAGATGTTGGCTCTGCTGGATATTGCAGCCTACGCGGATCAAAAAACAGGCACCTATTCTGGCGGTCTGCGCAAGCGTCTAGACTTAGCCGCGGGTTTACTGCATCAGCCTGACGTTTTGGTTTTAGACGAGCCAACAGTGGGCCTAGATATTGAAAGCCGCGCCGCCGTCTGGCAGTTTTTGCGCCAGCTCAAGGCGGCTGGAACCACCGTGCTGATTACCAGCCATTATTTAGAGGAGATAGATGCCCTCGCCGATCGGGTCACCATTATCGATCGCGGTGAAGTGATTGACACGGGTACGCCCAGCGCTTTGAAGGATAAAGTCGGCGGCGATCGCATTACGCTGCGGATTCGTGAGTTTACCCCGGTTGAAGAGGCAGAAAGCACCAAAACGCTCTTAGAACCGTTAGATTTTGTGCAGGAGGTAATTGTCAACCCGGCTCAGGGCAATTCGCTCAACCTGGTTGTTGATCCCCAGTCTGATGCTTTGCTGAGCGTACAGCAGGCGCTAAAGCAGGCTGGCCTTCCTGTTTTTGGCATTTCTCAGGCTCGCCCTAGCCTAGACGATGTTTATTTAGCTGCGACCGGACGTACCCTGGTGGATGCCGAGCTGGCAGCGGCGGGCAGCCGCGATCTCAAGGCTGAACGCAAGCAGCAAATGAAAGGGGTTTCATAAGCGTTCGTCAATGTCTGTTTGCTCCGCTCCCTGCGCCTTATTTGCCTCAACCGTCAATGACCCATCGTTACCCAAAGTATTCTGATGAGTGGTACTATCACACCTCCCAAAAACCGCGACACCGCTAGCCCCGACCCTCTGTCTATCTCTAATCCAGAGCTGCAGCAGTGGAAAACCGCAGCGATCGCAGCGGAACAGTCTTTACCGGGCTTACTGTCGGGCGAGTTTCGGCAAGAGACATTCGCCCTAACCCGGCGGCTCTTCATTCAGCTTCAGCGCCGCCCTTCAACCCTGATTGCGGGTATTGTCCAGCCCCTAATGTGGCTGATCCTGTTCGGTGCCCTGTTTCAAAATATTCCTGAGGGACTGTTCGGGGAAAGCCAAAACTATGGCCAGTTCCTGGGGGCGGGCATCATCGTCTTTACGGCTTTTGCCGGAGCCTTGAATGCTGGCCTGCCGGTCATGTTCGATCGCGAATTTGGCTTTCTTAACCGTCTGCTGGTGGCTCCATTGGCCTCCCGCTTCTCAATTGTGGTGGCTTCTGCCCTGTTTATTGCGGCGATGAGCTTTGTTCAGACTGCCGCCATTGTGGCAGCTAGCGCCTTTTTAGGTGCGGGACTGCCCTCCGCTTCCGGTCTGCTACTCATGGCTCTGATTGTCTTTACGCTGGTGCTGGGGGTGACGGCTTTGAGCCTGGGCTTAGCCTTTGCCCTGCCTGGACATATTGAGCTAATCGCCGTCATTTTTGTCACCAATCTGCCGCTGCTGTTTTCCAGCACTGCGCTCGTCCCGATTGCTTTTATGCCTCGCTGGCTGCAGCTTGTGGCTAGCCTTAATCCCCTTAGCTATGCGATTGAGCCGATTCGCTATCTCTATCTGCACGATACCTGGAGTTTTGCCAGTCCCGTTCTGCAGGCCCCTTGGGGCAATGTCAGCCTTGGCGCTGCGCTGCTAATTTTGTTAAGCTTTAGCGCCGCTGCCTTGCTCTTGATTCAACCCCTGCTGCGCCGTCGCATTGCTTAACAAGCGTGTATTTGGGGAGCAATTTACGGTTGAAAAACGTCACAAATTGATTAGAGTAAACGTATCGTTTTCGCCTGTCTTAGCTGCTTAAAATTGCTCTGGAAGTGAGGAGGATCTGTCAATGTCACGCTTTTGCTCACAGCTTACCTTTGGTTTGGCGGGGCTGCTCGCTGCTCTCGGCATGGTGGCCCTAGCCCCCAACGCGATCGCTCAAGAACTCGAAACCACAGCCGATCCGCTAGAAGGTTTCAATACTCGTGATGACGGGAACGATCCCTTCTCAGATTCCTCGTTTAGTCCGCTAGATATTATTCATCAGGTTAATCTTGGCGGCAGCCTCGATCGCGAAGCCTATCGCCAGCGCCAGCAGGAAAGCATCAACAGTGAAGCTTCCAACTTTCGGCAGCGGCAGCTAGAGGCCCTGGGCGAGCAGCCACTGCGCCTACAGTTTGAGCCTGCACCAGCGGACACCGAAACTGAGGGCGCTCTCTAAAGTATCATTCCGCAAGTTCAATAATCTTTTCTAAAAGCGGCAGGCTAGCGTCTGCTGCTTTTGATTTTTGTATGATTGAAAGCCTAAATTAGTGTTATTCGAGTTGGTTCAGGATAGGCTAGCGTTCTGAACTCTGCCAGTCTCGACAAACGGCACTGAGCCTCTGTAGAAAAGTGGAGTTGAGTTATGGGTTACGAGCTGAACTATCAACTAATTGGAACGGTTGTAGCCATCGGGCTGCTGATTGTTTTGCGTCTGCGCCGCGATCGCCGTCTGCGTCTCAAGGCACAGGAAGAAGCTGAACAGCAGCGGCAGCTTCAGGCTGACAACGAACAGCTAACTCAGGATAACCAAAATCTCAAAGAGGCTCTGGAACTGGCTAAAAACGCGGTCGAGTCACTGCAGTCTCAGGTGGTCGAGCTGAGCCAGACCGGAGAGAGGCTAAATCAGTCCCTCGAGCAAGCTCACGCTGATGCTGCCGAACTCAAGACGCAGCTAGCCGCCTTGGAACACCAAAAGCAGTCCCTAGCAACCGAACTCAGCCAGCAGCAACAGTCAGCTCAGACGGAACAGCAAAAGCTAACCGTTATTACCCAGGCCAAAGAACAGCTAGAGCAGACCCAGCAGGAAAGCCAGCAGGCGATCGCGACGCTGCGCCAGCAGGTGGCCGAGGCTCAGCAGCAGCAGCAGCGCCTTGCGACCCTAGAAACCGAGCTGCAACAGGCTCAATCTGCTGCCACCTCCCTACAGCAGCAAATTGCAGCGCTGACCCAGGAAAAGTCTACGCTACAGGCTGCCGCTCAGGAACAAACTGAGGCTCTAAATCAGCTTCAGCAGCAAGCGGCTACGGCCCAAGAGCAGCAGGCCCAGCAGCAAGAACGTCTAGAAGCGCAGCTGAGCCAACAGCAGCAAGCCGTCACCTCTTTGCAGCAGCAGGTTGAAACGCTCACGCAGGCAGGAAATGCTCTGCAGCGGACGGTTGAGCAAAAAGACAGCGAGATTACGGACTTACAGCAGCGGCAGCAGACGCTCACGGTCCAGCGCGATCGGCTCCAGCAAGATCTGCAAGCGACTCAAACGGCAGCGGACCAACAATCTCAGCAGATAGAGACGCTAGCTCAGAGCCAAAAGCAGCTACAAACAGACTTAGCGGCGGCGGCATCTAAACTTACAGAGTCTCAAACTCAGGTTCAAACCTTAGAGCAACAGCGGCAGCAGCTAACTCAGTCTCTAGAAGCGGACGGAGCCACTTCAGCCTCGCTGGCCCAGCAAATTCAAGCGCTGAGCCAAGAACGCGATCGCCTAGCGCAAGACTGCCAAAATGCTCAGGCAACTACGGCCAGCCTGCAGCAGCAACAGCAACAGCTCGAAAGTCAAAACGCCGATCTAACAGAGGCTCAGCAAAAAGCGACTGCTCAGGTTGAACAGCTTGAGGCCCAGCTTACTCAAATCCGCGATCGCGCTCAGCAAGAGACACAGACAGCCCAAAGCGCGATCGCTAAACTTCAAGAGCAAGCTGACCAGCTTGCTGCAGAAAAGCAAACACTAACCCAGGCCCTTGAGCAAGCTAAGGCCGCCACGGCTGACCAACAAAAGCAGGTTGCCGACCTAACGAAAGCTCAAGACCAGCTCACCCAGCAGCTACAAACCTCAGATCAGGCGAGTACAAATCTTCAGCAGCAGCTAGCAGCCCTACAGGCTGATAAAGCCGCTCTAGAAGAAGCTCTGCAGCTTGGTCAAACCGTCGTTAACTCCCTAGAGCAGCAGGTACAGACGCTGACTCAGGAGAAAGCTCAGCTCTCCGCTCAGGTGCAAGCCCCTGCGTCTACTGATATTGCCAAAGAGGAACCCGAATCCGCAGCAGATGAAGAGGGCAAGTCAGCCGCGATCGCCAATTCTGAAGCCACTAAGCCTGCAGATAAGTCGGTTAACCTCTCTGAAGCTGCAGAGCAGCCAGAATCACAGACCCCAGCAGAGCCGATCGAAGCGTCCAGGGAAACCTCTAAGGATAAAGAAGCAGTCCCCGAAGAGCCTGCGGTTGCCCTCAATACCTCTAATCAAACTACTACAACCCCTGTCTCTTTTAAAGATAAGAGCTTTGTGCTAACCGGAACGCTAACGGTTTTAGGCTATGAGCGGGTGAGCAATCTGATTCAGCAGGCTGGTGGACGTATCAACAAAATGCCCAGTGCCAAAACTGACTACATTGTCGTAGGTCAAAACCCCGGCAGCAAACTTAAAAAAGCGGAGAAACACAGTATTGCTCAGCTCACCGAAGCACAGCTTATAGCGCTTTTAGGCGTTGAACCGGAGTAGCTTATACGCAGTATTAAGCAGTCGAAACAAAAACAGCAGCTTATGGAAACAGTTGTGTAATTTCGTCAGCGAATCTGGGCAGGCGCGGTATCGTGAGTTAGAAGACTAAAAATGTAGTTTTGGCTACAGAATTGAGATGTCTAAAGAAAGCGTTTTCAATTTCTTCCAGCGTGCGGCTCAAAATGAGCAGGTAAAAGGCAAGCTGCAAAACGTGAAAAATCCAACCGAGCTGGTAGAGCTGGGCAATCAGGAAGGGTTTGAGTTTTCCACCGATCATGTTGATGAAGCCCTGCGCGAGCTAAAAGAGCAGCCCGGTTTCTTCAAGGCGCTAGCAGAAGCCTTCATTGAGATCTTTAGTCCGGCTCGTGATAACTATCCGGCCAGTGGCGTGCAGCCTTTCAGTGGCGAGATCGGCCATAGATCCCACCGATAAAACTTAAGGGGGTGTTCGCGCTCAGGCATTGAGTAGATAATTTTGCCTGGAAGCGGCGCGATCGCAGCCCCTTTGGACCCAAGATCATCTTTAAACTAATAAAGGCGCTTTCCTTGGAAAGCGCCTTTATCAACATTTGAGCTTTAGAAACAATCAGTCAATCAAGCGGGATTAACCGATGATCTCAGGCGCCTCAGCAGAAGCTAGGTCTAGCGGGAAGTTGTGAGCATTGCGCTCGTGCATCACTTCCAGACCCAGGTTCGCAC
>JAAHIC010000027.1 GCA_010671965.1 Leptolyngbya sp. SIO4C5 | reverse complement strand
TGTCAGACTGCATTTCCCGCAGCACGAAGGTTTTCAGGTCAGCCGCTTCCAGAGTAAACTCTGCCCAGACGCCCCCTTCGTCTACCTGCAGCGGAACGTCCGTAACCAGAGCTAGACTTAAATCCTCTGAGCGAAAGATAGCGCCATTTTCGGTCAGAATTACTTGGTGGCGATCGCGGGCATAGTTGAACGCCGGGTAGCATTCCAGCCGAAACTTGAGACTGCAGCGAATCCCCCGTACTTGGCGAATTAACCAGTGATAGCCTTCTTGCCCGGGTTCTAGCCCCACCGGCATAAAGTCTACAACTTCGCCTAGGCCGCAGTCTGCTAAAAACCGCGTCACCAGCACATTGGTTTCCGGCCAGTAAAATTGCTTATGGTTGACGCCCTCTAGGCAGGGATAAATCCGAAAATAGCCGCCCTTTTGATTGTCTAAGATGGCCGCGAATACGCTGGGTGAGTCGTGTTTGGGATAGCAAAACCAGTCAATTGAGCCATTGAGTCCGACAAGGGCAGTGGTGCGCATATTGCCGATGACGCCGTAGTTCTCAATGGGCTGATAGGGTTTCAACGCGATGTCCTCTAAACCTTGTCTTTAACCAATATAAAGGGCTAGCAGCGCACCTAAGTATCTGGCTCAGCCTCTTCTGTCGCCTCGCTGGGTGCGTTTCGCGGTTGAGCATCGGTTTTCCCCTGTCCGTTTCGCTGCGCGGCTGAGTCAGCTTTCTCCGAGCGATTTTTCGATTCAATCGTGAAGGAATCAGCCTGATGCAGCCAGATCTCCTGCTGGGGAAAAGGAATCGAAGTTTCAGTTTCGTTCATGGCTAGCTTGAAGCGGCGGCGATACTCCCGCGACACATCCCATTGCTTCAGCGGCTGGGTTTTAATCCAGACGCGAATAATCAGAGCGCTATCGCCAAAGTCATCCACACCTAAAATTTGCGGATCTTCCAAAATCAATTCGCCCCAGTCTGGATCATCTTGCAAATCTTGTCCCACTGTACGCGCCAGCTCAATCATCTGATTGATGTCGGCGTTGTAGTGAACCGGCAGCTTTAGGTCGGCCCGTGACCAGTGCAGGGAATAGTTAGCCACCCGGTCAATGTCGCTGGTGGGAATGGTAATTAAGCGACCATCTGCGTCCCGTAGCTGGGTAATCCGCAGATTCATGTTTTCCACTAAGCCCGCATCCTGATCGATCGCCACTACGTCACCAATGGCGTACTGGTCTTCCAAAATAATAAAAAAGCCCTGGATTGCTCCCTTAATCAGGTTCTGCGAAGCCAGGGAAATAGCTAGACCAATCAGGCCAAAGCTAGCGAGCAGCACCCCCAGATTAATTCCGGTTGCGGCTAAAGCCACCAGCAGGCCGATACCAATCCAAACAAAATTGGCAATATTTTTAACGGCGCTGGAAATGGTTTCAATTCGCAACTGCAGGCGACGGGGGCTGGCGTCGTTGAAGCCGTCTCTGTCAGTCAGGCTAGTGACAAAGCGATCGATCAGCAGGTAGCTGAGCCGGATCCCCACATAGGACACCAAAATCAAAATGCCGATCACCAGCGGCACTTTCAGCGCCCCTAGAAAGTTGTTCTGCAGCGATCGCGTTTGGGGAAAAAATCCGGCGATCGCTAGCGCCGTTCCCACCAAAATCAGTCCCTGCACCAGGGGCAACAGCCGCCACTGAATATCGCGTAGATGGTGCTGCTGCTGGGAAGAAAGCTGATTGAGGCGTGTGTTGCTGAGACAGCGAACGCTGGCTCTAAGCATGGCCTCGCGCCAGTGCTGTAAGGCCCAAACTACCGCGATCGCCAGTAGAAGGAGGCCGACCGCAATGATAGCTTGTCGCCGCAGATACTCCGGCTGCCGCTGCTGATAGGCTTGCTCTAGCGCCTCTGGAATTTTCCTTTCCAACAGACGCTCGACGGCGTCCAAGGTCATCCCCTGGTTTTCGGCATCCCAGGGAGTCAGCGTAAACAGGTAGAGACCGTTGACGTAAAGGCTAATAGGCTCAGAGGGACCGATTTGAGAAGTCGTCAGCGTGGCGACTGGTGACTCTCGCTGTAGATAGTTGTCGCGGATAGCGACTAGGTTTTCTTCGATTCTCTGCTGCCGCTGCGAAAGCACCGACTGGGGAGCCGCAATTTGAAATACTGGGGTACCGTCTAGCCCAATCCAGCCCAGGCTATAGTCACTACCCGATCCCTGACTGCTCGCAGTGCCCAAGCTTTGCATCAGAACGGCAGACTGAGGCAGCGCCGCTGGCGTGACGGCTGGGGCGGCTAAGGTTAGCAGCAACGTCATAACGAACAGCAGGCCAGCAGTTACCCGCCTGGTCAAAATCTTGCCAAGAGTCGAACGATGCACCATGCCTAAACGCCGTTAACAGCAGAAACTTTCCGTAATCTGCCGTATCTTAGGGCCGCTATCATCCCTCTGGAGTGGGAAGCATTTCCAACACTGCTCGCAAAGAATAAAGCCTGAAGTGTTGAACTAGCGGCCCCTATAGTCTGCGCTGTAGGTAGCCAGGCCAGCTTGGGTTGCTGAATCTGTGGTAACAGACGCCTATAGTGAAGCCTAGGATTTTAAGCCTAGGCCGGACGCTTTGATATCAGGAATAGAAGGATTTTTCTCTCAAAAATTATCGCGGCTGAGAGCGGGCTAGGACTTCGCCGGCATGGGAAAGCTCTTGAGCCGCGCGATCGCTCATATAGTGATGCCACAGATCGGCTAGGTTGCGCGCCTGCAACTGCCAGTCAGGGCTGAGCCGATACATCCGACGAGGCCGACCACGACCTTCTACCTTTTTCCAATAGCCAGCGATCGCGCTTTGATCTTCTAAAAACTTAAGCGCGCTGTAAAGCACCGTGTCGGATAGCCGATAGTGGGGATACTCATGCATCAGCAGCTGAATCAGCTCCGTGCCATAGGAGTCTTGATGAATGAGTACTGCTAAGACGTAGCAGACCGCTAGCTCCTTGTTAAGATAGACTGGCGGCGGATCCTCAAAAAACTGATAGATATCCTCAAACTTCATTTGACTGCTCCAAGCTTACTGTTCAACACAGACTGGTTAGGCAATGGCTGCAATATCAGCCACAGCTAGGCCGTAGCGGGATGTATTGAGCCAACTGTCAATTGCTAAACACAGTGCTGGAAAAACGGCAGGCCGCCTAGCTCTACATTAAATTAATAGGATGACAGGCATTAAACCTATGCAGAGCGGCGTTCTCCAATGCTGCTAATTTTGACCATTGACGACTCAATTGCCCTCAGGTGATATCTGTCAATTCTAATCACTGAGCGTTCGCTTCGCTCATAAACAGGGATATATAGTTACTCTCTGCAAATTTTTTTAGACTTTATTAAACTTCGGGCGTCAAAAAACTTTACTCTGGCCTTACTCTGGGGCTGCGTTTTCTTCAGTTTGCGCGGGGGATTCGGGCAGAGGCAGCGTGCTAAAGAGAATCTGCCCCTGCTGCGTGGCGACTAGCTCAATCTGGATTGGGCCGATGGTAAAAATAGGATTAGCGGCGACCGCTCTGATGACAACGGGCGTATCGGTAGTTTGAATTTGCTCTAAAAACTGCAATACCGCGTCAGAGCGACCATCGGCAATCTGAATGCGATCGTCAATGACGCCGTCCTGACTGCCCCTAAACTGAGTGGCGGCAGCCAAGAGCTGTAGCCGAGAAATCAGTTCTTGATCAGAGGGATTTGCCGTCTCAAGGGTGGTTTCTGCTAGCTGCTGTCCCTGTTCATAAACCAGGCGATTGACGGTAGCATCGGCAAAAACTTCAATGCAGGAATTTTCCGCCTGAATCACACAGGGTTCACCCACAATATAGTTAGCCGCTGACAAAAAGCGCACAATATACTCTTGACCATCACTAATCCGGTCGGCGAGCTGTTCCACATCGGCGCTAGCGATTCTGATAATTTGCCGGGTTGGCTGGTCGGCCCCCGGATCGATGTTTTGCAGGGCCAGCCAGTTGGCCTCCTGTAGCAAACGCCTAATGAGCGCTGACGTTTGTTCTGGGTCTCTTACCTGCACCAAGCGGGCCAAAATTGGCTCATTGCGGCCTAAAGCAACGCTGCCCTGGCGCAATCCCAAGAACTCACGGTCAAGCTGCTCTACCTGTTCTTCGAGGAACGCCTGCTGCTCCTGCAGCTTCTGCAGCCGCGCTTCACGCTGGGCAATCGCTTGGTCTCGCTGGTCAATCTCGCGATCGCGCTGCACAATTTCTTGGTCGCGCTGAGAGAGTTCTTGATCGCGCTGGGCAATTTCCTGATCGCGCTGGGCAATCTGAGCGCGAACGGCGGCCTGCTGTTCCAGCAGATTTCTTCGCTCTGACTGTAAGCTGCCGATTTCTGAGCGTAGCTGCTGAGCTTGCTGAGAGACGGACTGGAGCTGTTTTTGGGTTTGATTCAGGCGTGCCTGGGTTGTGGCCTGACGCTCAACGGCAGTCTGAAGCGACTCATTGATTTGACGCAGCCGCTGCTGAGCCTGGATCTGGTCTCTAACCGCAGTTGCGAGTTCTTCCTCGACGCCTGTTTTTTCCGACTGGGTGGCCTGCAAATCCTGACGCGCCTCTTTAAGATCGTCCTGCAGCGTTTCTAACTCAAAAACCCCCGTTCTCAGCTGGTCGCTGACAGCAAATAGCAAAGCTAGCGTTGTGCCCGAAACAACGCTGCCTGTGAGAATGCTAATAACGGTAGCCGTTTGCCGAGGCCGCAGGTTGAATAAGGTCAGCCGCGCTTTGCCGACTCGCATACCTATGCGATCGCCAACCGTTGCAATCACACCACCAAGGACTAAAATCGCCAGAATCAGGATGTACCCTGTGGCCATGGGCTAGAGAATGCAGTTCAGATTCCAGCCTACTGCATGTTTCTACGATTAGGGGAACGGACTAAGTGAACTGCTGACTGAGATTGACCGGGTTGTGAACGGTAATTTTCTTTTTGTGAATAGAAATCATGCCTTCCTGACGCAGATCCCCCAGTAGCCGGGTGACGGTGACCCGCGTTGAGCCAATCGCTTCGGCGATCGCCTGATGGGAAAGCTTGAGGTCAACCGTAATTCCTTCAGCGCTGGGAATGCCAAAGTCGCGGCAGAGAATGAGCAAAAAGCTGACCAAGCGAGATCCCATATCGCGGTGCGCTAAAGTCTCAATCATCATTTCTGTCTGCAAAATCCGCGAAGATAGCCCCCGCATCATATACATCGTCAGCTCAGGGTTTTCCTCTAGTGCCTGCTCTACCTGTTCAATCGGCACTGAAAGCAGCTCAACCGGAGTGAAGGCGACAGCGTGATAGAAGCGATCGGAGCGATTGCCCGTAATTAGCGAAAGCACCCCAAAGACGCTGTTCTCTCGCAGCAGGGCTACCGTAATCTCTTCACCGGCTTCATAGACGCGAGAAAGCTTGACGGCCCCCTTCAGCAGAAAATAGACTCTCTCCGCCGGATCTCCTGGGAAAAAGATGGTCTTGCCTCTTTCGTAAGTTTCAACAACAGGCGGAAAAGCGCCTCCCGAAAGCTGACGAAACACGCTGGCCAGCGGCTTATCTTGCGTCACAACCATACCCATAATTAACCAGGAGTAGCAATCTGTCGTCTGCAACCGTTGAGACTGTCTTTAGCAAACAGTCTGTCTAACTCAATTAAATCCTACAGATGCTGGAAATGTTAACTTTAGACCACTTAAGCTTAACTAACAGCCTTAGTTTTGTATCAAGAAATACTTAATTGCGAAAAATTGGTCAGAACTGCTCCTATTGGGCGATCGCAGCGCTCAAAAAGAGGTCAAATGGTTCTATCCCATCCACGACAATGGCGCTAAGGCGGAGGTGCGGCAGAGCTGCTGGCCGATAGAACTGAGGCCCTGCCTGTTCAGGTGTCCCCTTTTTTGAGTATTCTCCCAGAGTGCCTGTTAGATAAGGGGATTATGCTCAACTTAACTGATAAGAATGCTTTGGTAACCGGAATTGCCAACAATCGCTCTATCGCCTGGGGCATTGCTCAGCAGCTACATCAGGCGGGAGCCAATTTAGGTGTCACCTATCTGCCTGACGAGCGAGGCCGGATGGAAAAAAAGGTGGCGGATTTAACTGCTTCGCTAGAGCCTTCGCTGTTTTTGCCCTGCAATGTGCAAGACGATGAGCAGGTCAAGTCTACCTTTGCCGCTATCGAAGACAAGTGGGACAAGCTAGACATCCTGGTTCACTGCTTAGCGTTTGCTAATCGTGATGATCTCACAGGAGACTTCAGCGCTACTTCCCGCAGCGGCTTTCAGACAGCTTTAGAAATCAGTGCTTATTCGTTGGTGCAGTTGGCCCATTACGCCAAGCCGCTGATGCGCCAAGGCGGCAGTATTGTGACGCTTACCTATCTAGGCGGCGTGCGGGTCGTCCCCAACTACAACGTGATGGGAATTGCCAAAGCGGCTTTAGAAATGAATGTGCGCTATTTAGCCTCGGAACTTGGCCCCCACAACATTCGCGTCAACGGGATCTCGGCTGGCCCCATTCGCACGCTGGCTTCTTCTGCCGTGGGTGGCATCTTGGACATGATCCATCACGTCGAGGAGGTCGCGCCCCTGCGCCGCACAGTGACTCAGATTGAAGTGGGGAACACAGCCGCCTTTCTGTGCAGTGAACTATCTAGCGGCATTACCGGACAAATTATCTATGTCGATTCCGGCTACGAAATCATGGGTATGTAGCGCTTTATCAAATCGGACATTATCAATGCGTCAGCCCGGAGCCTGACGCATTGATAATGCTTGCAACTGTCTAAAAAATATTTAAAGCAGAAAGGGCACCGACGACTGGCCGTGTTTCGTCTCGGTGCCCTGACTGGTTCGCTCCTCACACACATTCAAAGTATAGGCCAAGGTTTCCAGCTTGTCACCCCCAACAGCGGGTTTGAAGGGTTAAATTTTCTTATCACTGCCGCCTTAGCCTATAGCCTGGTAGGAGCTGCGATTCTCAGCACAGCGGTCAGACAATGCTCTAAGACCGCCTGAGCGGCTAAAAGCAGCTTGAGATAAACGTATCTTCTACCGTCGTTTTGAATACAGGCATATTGACGACAAAGCTGCTCGCTGCCGTGGCTTAGTTTTAAGAGCTGCTGTTCAAAATGTCGGGCTGATGGCAGGCTTTGTCCTGAGAAACAGCTATCGGCTAGTTCAATGACGCTGTGTAAAAGATCTTGTTCAGCTTGATTTGATAGTCTGAACCTGGATTGCGCTGGTTCAGTCTGCGGCGATCGCAGAGAGCTTTCGACTAATGGCTGTATTCGGTTTGTCAGCGCATGGCAGCGCGCGTAGTTATACTGAAGTCTGAAGCTGGTTTCTGGAGTAATCTGGAAGGCGTCAATTTGGGGAATATACTGAGGAAAGCGTATCGGTAGATCATCTTTAGTTAGCTTTGATATGCTTTGCTGGCTCGATATCCGCTCAAAATGACTGCACCATTGCTCAAGCCCCTGATTTGAACAGCAAAACTGCAGCCATCCGTTAGCAAGTACTTCAATTTTGATGTATGGCCAGATGCCGTTGATCACAGAAATTAGAGGCTGATGAAAGAGAGGCGCGTTTGCTGGAGTTAACCTGGCATTTAACAGCCAATCCTTCAAATTTTGCGCGATTTTTTGACAAGGCCAATGAACAGTCTGCTGTAGTTTAAGCGCAATAGGAGACTGATAAACAACAACGGCTGATCTTTTGGTTTTCGAGACTGGAATACTTTGGATATGATGAGCAAGTATGTCTCTAGAATTTGAAGAACCTGCCCGATCAACTACCCAAGACTGATAAACCTGAGTTGGGCAAATGCTACTATATGGAGCCCGCTGTAGATGTGCTTGGAACATCCGTTGAAATGAGAGGTATGTCATAGATTAATGTCAATCGATGTTGGCTGATTCACGCTAAAAGCAGACTTTTTTGAGCCAATTTACATTTGCTAATTTGCGTTTGAAGACTTCCAACCCACCGCCAAGAGCGATCGCTCTTGGTGTGTTACAACGAGAGTGACTAGATTTTACTAGCCCCATGATCGAAGGAATATTCAATAAGAAGTGATTAGCTCGTAGCGATTATTGCTATACAAACTCTATCAATTTCTAACCTTTGTTGTGAGCCATGTATTCACCTTCTCAAAATGACAATGCTCGCCCCTTTTTAACCTGGCAAAGAATTTTAGATTGGGCGCAGGAACACTATCGCTATCGTATTTTCAGCCGCGATGAAAAAGTGCCTGCTCGGGCAGGGCTACTCTATCTGGTACATCGAGGAGCTATCCGGCTAGTGGGTAATTCTCAAATCAGTGCTAGCCTCAAGCAAAAGCACAGTACCGCTCGTATTCCTCTAGTGGCAGCAGAGGAAGCTTTCTTAGGTTTTGTTGGAGCGGGGCAGCCGTTTGAAATTGTGGCTCAGTCTCCCTTCAATCTGCAAAGTTTTGCCCATATTGATCAGACGGCGGTGATTTGGCTTTACTGGCACGACTTAGACAACTGGCCTCACTTTCGCCGAGAAGTTTTAGATGCCTTTCGCCATCAGCATCAGCGGAAGCTGTTGTGGTTGAGCACGCTGGGCCAGCGGCGCACGATCGATAGGCTGCTGGGATTTCTAACCCTGCTGATTGAAGAATACGGTGAACCTTGCGACCAGGGTTACTATTTGCCTTGGACGTTAACCCATGCTCAGATTGGCAGCGCTATCGGTTCTACCCGCGTGACAGTGACTCGCTTGATGGGCAAGCTGCGCCAGCGCCATCTGATTCAAAACTATGGCGACAATTTTATTTGTATGCCAACTGAGGCAATGCAGCAGCAGCGGGCATAGGCAAAGGCTGCTCTCTGGCAGATCTTAGGATGGTAGGTGACAGCACTTTGGCCTTTCTAATGTCAAGCTAGGATTAGGTAGACCAGAGCTGTCTCATTTGGCTCTGGCCTGCTTAATTCAGTAGAGTCTCTGTCAGCGCTGACGCCTCCGTGATCATTACTGAACTTTTAGCAGTACTTGCGATTTCAGCGGCAGTCGGACTGCGGCTAGCGCTGCCGCTGTTGCTGATTGGCCTGCTGTCTGGGCCGGGGCTATGGTCTAATGTGCCAATCCTGTCACAGCTTTCGCCTTCCCTGGTGGTGGGCATTTTAGCAAGCTGGTCGCTGTGTGAGTTGGTCATCTTAAAAGATCGCTCCAGCCGCCAACTGCTGCAGAGTATTGAAGTTCTTTTTAGCCCTTTTGTCGGAGCGATCGCGGGGGTCGCGATCGCCAGAACAGCCGGTCTAGCTCAATTTGTCGGGCTGGTAGGCGTTGTGGGCGGACTTTTAGCTTTAGTAATTCAGCTCTTTCAGGCTGGCTGGCTGTATCGGCCTCAGCGACCGCCTCTGTGGCTGCTATTTTTGCAGGATATTTTGTGCGTCAGCCTAGTTTTGCTGGCGTTCGATGCCCCTCAGCAGGGAGGGTTAGTTGCTTTACTGCTGCTGTGGCTGGTAATTCGCAACTCGGCAGCCTGGCGGCAGTGGTACCTATCCGCCAAAAAAAACGGTGGCAAACCACGCAGATCCCCAGATTAAAGCAGACCTACAAAGTGAAGCGGCCCGCGACCGCTAACCAGTTCCAATAGCAGGGCCAAAAAGCCGACCATCGCTAGGCGACCGTTCCAAACTTCAGCAAAGGGAGTCATTCCCCAGGCCGAGCGCTCTGGCGGGTACATCTTCATCCGCTTGTCGGGGTGAACAACTTCAGAGAGCAAGCGTGGTGGAGCCTCCAAGGCTTCAACAGTCAGGTTAGCCAAATCGTCAATGAAGCCAGCATGAGTATTGAGAGCCGGAACGCGGCGGAAGTTTTCAATTCCTGCGGCTTCAGCAATCTCTCGGTACTCAATATCGATTTCCTGCAGGGTTTCAATGTGTTCTGAAACAAAGCTAATCGGAACGACAACCAGGCTATTAATGTCGCGCTCAGCTAGATCGGCGATCGCGTCCTCTGTGTAGGGCTGCAGCCATTCAACTGGGCCGACGCGGCTCTGATAGGCCAGCGTATAGTCATTGGGGCGATTAAGCGCCTGCATAATCAGCTCTGTGCAGTGTTCTATCTCGCGCTGATAGGGATCGCCTGACTCCTGCACGTAGCTCACCGGGACGCCGTGGGCGCTGAAGAAAATATGGCCAGCACTGGGATCAGGTAGCTGATCGAGTTCCTGCGCAATCAGCTCAGCCATAGCCTGCACATAGCCTGGGCGGCTGTACCAAGAAGGAATTGCGGTGTAGCGGATGCGATTGAGGGTTGGATCTTCTAGCCAGAGCTGTTCTAGCAGGCGAAAGCTAGAACCACTGGTACTGATAGAAAAGTGGGGATAGAGAGGCAAGATAGCGAGGCGGTCAATCCCATCGCGCTTGATACGGGCAATGGCTTCCTCGGTGAAGGGGTACCAGTAGCGCATACCAATGTAGACTCTGGCGTCTAAGCCCTTTTGCTCCAGTGACTTTTCGAGGGCACGGGCCTGCTCCTCGGTGATTTGGCGTAGGGGGGAGCCGCCACCAATCTGCTGATAGTTTTCCTGAGATTTTTTGGCCCGCGAAGAAGAAATTAGCCAGGCCAAAGGGCGCTGCAGCCAGGGAAAAGGGAGACGAATGATTTCAGGATCAGAAAACAGATTAAACAGAAATGGCCGAACATCTTCAAGCTGCTCTGGTCCACCTAGATTCAGCAGTAAAACCCCAACACGGCCCATGATGATTTCAGTTACCTTCGTCTCTAATAATCTTTGAATATCGTAACAATTAATCTTATCCCTTGACTCAACTAAATTTTAGATTGCCGATTGAATAAGGTTTAAGATAGCAGCCAGGTTATTTATCCTCCTGGGGTAGCTGCTCCTTATCAAGTTGTTTTGATCTTCATTAAAGGCTTAGTGACTCTAATCCGCAAGTCTTTCGCAATAGATGTCTCCTAGTTCAGCCCTTGATGCTCAAATTGCTCAGGTAAACCAACGCCTGAAAGCCGCTCGTCTCGGCCTGCAGATAGAACGTCGTGGCAACCTGCTAGGACTACGAGGAACTTTGCCGCCGCGCCCCGACAGTCCTCGGCTACGCCCGTATCAGCAGCGTATTTCATTGGGCTTAGTCGCTACCAAGGCCGGACTCAAGCAGGCTGAGCAGCAGGCTAAGATTGTGGCTGCTGAGCTGATTCAGTCAACCTTTGATTGGCGGCACTATCTAAAAAATCCGGCAGGCAAGCCCCTATCTCAGCAAAGCCTAGCGGAGAAAATTGACTCCTTTCAGCAATATTTCTTGACAAAAAAAGAGGCATCAAGCAAAGCCTCGGTGCGCACAACCTGGGAAAAAGCCTATGCCCCCTATCTCAGAAAACTGGCCGCGATCGCCCAGCAGCATCCTAGCTATGCCTTGGGAGAAGCTATCTACGCTGCTGTGCAGTCAACCCCAGCCAACTCTCGCAGTCGTCAAGTCTGCTGCACGGCCCTAAGCGCCTTTGCTGACTTTTTGGGTCTGGAATTGCCGCTGGAATTAAAAAGCCTAGTGGGGCGCTATGGCAACAGTCAGACGGTAGCGAGAGCGCTGCCCTCAGACGAGCAGATTATGGCGAGCTACCAGCAGGTGCCCAACCCGGCCTGGCGCTGTGTCTACGGCCTTATGGCAACCTATGGGCTACGCAATCATGAGGTTTTTTTCTGTGACTATCGGCGGCTGCTAGCAGGCGATCGCGAAGCGGTGATTGAGGTGCAGGCCGCTACCAAAACGGGGCGTCATGAAGTTTGGCCTTTCTACCCGGAGTGGGTTGATCACTTTGATCTCAGAAAGCTGGAACTGCCCAACATCAACACCGACCTCAGCCGCACCACTCTGCAGCGGATTGGGCAGCTAGTCACGGTTCAGTTCCGCCGCTATGACCTGCCGTTTTCTCCCTACGATCTGCGCCATGCCTGGGCGGTTAGAACAATCCACTTCGGCCTGCCGGACACGGTAGCCGCCAAAATGATGGGCCACTCCGTCGCTGTCCACAACCGCACTTACCACCGCTGGATCACCCACCGTGATCAGCAGCAGGCGGTGCAGGCGGCTCTCAGCCGAGCGCAGCTAAAATCACCAGCGCAGCCCGAATCAGAATTTCCCTGATCTGCCGCTCAAAGCTGTACCTCCCCAGCCAGATTACAGCAGGTCGTCCAGCGTCACTTCCTCGGTCGGCTCTAGCCGCTCCTGCCACTCCTGAATTTTGAGCTGGGCCGCGGCATAGGCCTCAGTGCGGGCCGGAACCTGCCGGGCCATCTCAATCGCGCTGGACAAATCCGAGTTGGCCTGGGTGGTGGCCAGGGACAAAATCTGCCAGCTCCACTGGTTCATCATCAAGTTAGCGTCTGAGCGCGCTGTGCTATCGGCTGGCACCTGATTGGCCAAGGCGATAGCAGAGGCCAACGCGGCGGGCGTACCTGTTTCAGCAGCTTGGTAAGCCTGCTGTAGCTTTTGCTGCCCCTGAATTCGTCCTTGCCAACTGCTGATGTCAGACTGGGCTTCATCATAGAGGGCGCGATTGCTGCCAATTTGAGAAGCGGTGGCGATCGCCTCCTGATAGCTGCCGCTTTGGGCTAACTGCCTAGCTTTAGCTAAGACAGGCTGATCCTCGGCCCGCTGCAGGGTGCGCCGCCAAGTCCGAATGCGACCGCTGGCCTGATCGTACAAAGCCCGGCCCGGACGAATATTTTCCGCTTCAGCGATGGCGGCTCGCAGAGAAAGGGCATCGCCTGCTAAGGCTAGCTGCTCGGCTCGCTCTAGGAAGGGCTGATCTTCAGCCGTTTCTAAACGACTGCGCCAGCGTCGCACCTGGGCCTGGGCCTCGTCTGAAACTGGGTTGGAACGAGAAATTTTATCGGCATGGGCGATCGCGGCTGACAGGTCGCTAGTGGTACCTGGCTCGGCCAGCTGTCTGGCCCAGTCGAGCTGGGCTACTCCCTGAATTTCGCTCTGCCAGCGGCTGATTAGCTTTTGGGCGCGGCCATGCAGGGGGCGATCGCGGCTAATGCTTTGCAGCCGTACAATGGCTGATTCTAGGGCCGGAATGGTTCCCTCCCAGGCGCTCTTATAGGCTTCGACTAAAACCCGAAAATCGGCGGTCTGGGCGTCAAAATCGACCCCATCGGGAATTTCATCTAGAATCGCTAACGCCTGATCCGCGTCTTGACGCTCTAGAGAGGCTTCAGCTAGATCCAGCATCTCTTTGGCAATGTCTTTCAGGCGGCGCTGAGCTTCTTGGTAAAGACGGCTTTCGGGCTGAATCTTGTCAATTAGCTCAATTGCCTTCTTTAAATTGCTCAGGCCCCCTCGACGCAGCAAGTTACTGACCTGCCCTAGCCGATTACCGTCTTCGCGGGTGACAGAAATCAGCTGGGTTAGCTCTTCATACTTGGTGGTTTCCCAGTAATCATTGCCCACCGACAGCAGCTTGATTGCGGTCGCAAAGGCTTCGCGAAAGCTCTGCTCGCTCAGCTTTTCTTCAGCCGTCTGATAAATTTCTTCGGCTCGGTTCCAGATTTCACGCCAGCGGTCTATCGACTGCTCAATTTCGTCAGCGGCGGCGGTTTGGGCCGGGATCTTGCGCGCCGTGGCGATCGCTGCTTCCAGTTCGCCTGCATGAAACTGCTCATCGGCCAGTTCCAAAATTTGAGCCGCCCATAGCTCAATGCGATCGTTGATGTCGGTTCGCAGGGGATGGTCGGCGGGCAGGGCGTCTACGAGCCGAATGGCGGCTAACAAATCGTCAACAGTGCCCTGGTTGGCATAGGCTTCAGCACACTGTAGCCGCGTAGAGGCTGAAGCGGTGGGCCAAAAGATGGCTCGGCAGTTGGGCAAGTTGGGAATGCGAAACAGGCTGATGGCCGAAGCGACGCCAACCGCGCTAATCAAACCCAAAGAGGTCAAAGACCAAAAAGGCCAGCTAGTCAAAAACTTCCCCAGAGGCAAACGGCGGCGCGATCGCGGGCGGGGAGACGGTTTGAGGGTGGGCTTGGACACTGGGGTTTGCGCTGCCTGCGGCGCTCTAATCTGCTGCTGTAGCTCAGCTACGGGAGGTTTGTGGGCCTTAGAGAAGGCTGGAGTCGAGAGCGGGCCAGTCTCTGCCTGGGGGGAAGTGGTCGCTGGAACAGTGCGGCGCTGAGAATCTATTGCCGCAGGCCGCGACGACGGCGGCAGGGGCCGCTGCTCTCGCTTAGGGGGAGGGACGGGTGAGATTTTAGGCAACTGCGTGCTAGACGCAGCAGAATTAGACGCTCTGCGAGCGGGCCGCTGGGGCAGGTCTCGATATCCGGTCATAGTTTACCTGAAACCCTGTTGCACTAATCTTGACCCTGATTTGAGTCATCTCAGGGTACCTGAGGCTGCTGACAATTCAGATTAGTATAGCTGTCCGTTTAGTAAACGCAACTCCCTGGCCGAGAATACTCAAAAGGGAATCAGCCAGACACTTTACTCGGCCTCGGCTGTCTCTGAGGTTGGCCAAAGCAGGCGCAGCGCCATCAGGCCAAATCCAATCGCCGCCGCCAGTTTGACCCAGCGGGTCGGCAAGAGCTGAGCCGTTCCTTCCCCCAGTAAAACGCCAATCAAACTCGCTAACAGCAGCGCCGCCGCCGTGCCTAAAAAAACGGCCTTGGGAAAACGAGAAGCGCCGCTGAGGGCGATCGCCGCAAACTGGCTTTTGTCCCCCAGTTCTGATAAAAAGACGGCGGCAAAACTCAAACCTAACAAATTCCAGTCCATGCTTCCATTTTATAAGGTGCTGCAGTTGCTACCAGCCTCAAACGGACAGTAAATCCCAGAGCAGCCAGCAGGTAATGCCCAACAGGGTGAGTCCCGCCGCCCGATCAAGCGCAGCGGGAGAAATTCGCTTAGCCAGCCACTGACCGATCAAGACCCCCACCAGACTGGTGGCAATGAGGGCGCTGCCCGCCCCGGCAAAAATTATCCAGGGGGCATGGAACTCTGCCGCCATCAGCAGGGTTGTGACCTGGGTTTTGTCTCCCATTTCCGCTAAGAAGATAGTGATAAAGGTAGACAGGAAGACGCCCCAAAAGGTACTCGGCTTGGCTGGAGTCGCGGTGGGTTTGACCGCCGCTGCCACGGGCTGTTCGGCCTGAAGTGGCTGGGCAGTCGCGTCTGGCTTAGCGATCTCTGCTGTCTCAGAGGTCTGAGAGAGGGGGCGGTTAGCGTTAGAACTCACGGCTAAAACTAAGGTGACTTGTGCAGATTGTACGAAACCATCAGCCTGATACCTCAGAAATCAAAACAGGTCAATTTCATTTTCTTT
>JAAHIC010000269.1 GCA_010671965.1 Leptolyngbya sp. SIO4C5 | reverse complement strand
TCCAGTCGTGCAGGAGCAGGTTGCTTTGCTGATGGCGGCGCGGGCTAGAAAAGAGGCGATCGCCAAAGCTGATAGAGGGGATTTGGCCGGGGCCAGTGCAGTTCTCCGCTCCGCCAGCGTCGCCTTTAGCGCTTTGCCGACTGCGGCTGAGTTTGATGAAGAAGTGACCGTCATTCAAAACCTCGCCACCGAGTTTGAGCAGGGCAACACAGCGGGGGCTCGCAAAAAAGCTGTTTCCCAGCGCTTCAACATTACGCGCGGGCGGCGGCTACAACCCTGATCTGAGACATGACTGAGCGGGTCGAGGCTCAGGCAGCAAAAGGGGACTGAATTTGCTTCAGCAGATTATAGAAAGGTTGCCAGTCATCTGCCACCGTGATCGGTTCCCAGACGGCCTCAATTTCAGGGCGCAACAAGACTGTCTGCGGATTGGTTTGCTTGAGGGTCTGAGCCACTGCGGTCATGGCGCTCTCTGGCAGCTCATTTAAACAGAGGTAGTAGGTGCGCCGCCAGTTGTCTAGCAGCTCGCGCGCGGCTGCATCTGATGCCTGCATCGTCGTCCCCAGAATACTGTCTGACCCTTGCCGCCAGCGCGGCGCAAACTGCTGGGCCAGTCCGGCAAAAAAGTCGTGATAGCCTACCTGGACATTGCTCAACAGGGCCAAAGTTTGATCGAGTAGCTTTTCAGACAGCTCTGCTGCAAGGGTTTCAAATCCTAGCTTAGCCAGCATCCGCTGCCGGTAGTAGCGCTGGTAGTGCTCGTCAAACTGAGCCAGTCCTGCTTCTAAAGCTGCCGTCGGCATAATCAGCGACAGCGGCTTTTGCAACATCTTCAGGTTCCACCGGCAAATTAGCGGCTGATTGGCGTAGCTGTAGCGGCCAAAGTAGTCGAAATAGGCCGCCGTAAATTTAGGGTTGTACTGATCCATAAAGGCATAGGGGCCATAGTCAAAGCTCTCCCCCGTAATGGACATATTGTCAGTATTGAGGACGGCGTGGCAAAAGCCCACGGACATCCACTGGGCCACCAGTTCAGCTACCCGCTCTACCAGCTCTGCATAAAAGCGAGCATAGCGATCGCCCTCATCGGTCACTTCCAGCAAATGCGGATAGTACACCTCAATGACGTGGGTCAATAGCTGATCTATCAGGTCAGGTCGTCGATAATACTCCAGCCGCTCAAACGTGCCAAAGCGAATATGCGAGCGGCTAAAGCGCACCATCACCGATGAGCGGGTAGGGGAAGGTTCATCGCCGCGCCAAAGCTGCTCCCCGGTTTCAATCAGGCTCAGGCAGCGAGACGTGCGGACACCCAGAGCCTGCAACGCTTCCGAGGCCAAGACCTCCCGCACGCCGCCCTTTAGCGTCAGGCGACCGTCTCCGCCGCGCGAGTAAGGAGTCGTGCCAGACCCCTTTGTACCCAGGTCGTAGAGTTCTCCGTCCTGGCCGCGCACCTGACCGTAGAGAAAACCGCGTCCATCACCGAGAAAAGCATTGTATTCCCCAAACTGATAGCCGTGATAGCGCAGCGCCAAGAAAGGTTCGCGCCCCTGAAACTGCCCAAAGGCGGCAATGAACTGCTCATCTGTTACCGCCTCAGCCGCCAGCCCCAGCTTTTGCAGAATGTCGTCATTGCGAAACCGCAGGATATGCTGGGGAAATGCCGCAGCCGCTACCACATCGTAGTAGTCGTCGCCTAGGTCGGCTAGAGCAGGTTCATAGCTGAGGTTGAGTAAAGGATTAAGCGGATTAGCCGTAGAGTCCATTGGTTTAGAGGCAGGAAAACACCGGAAATTGCAGCAAACTTTTAATCGAAGCCGGGTAGTCGATGATAGCCTATCCTGTCTCGACTCTAACGCTGTCCAAAGCCAGACGTTTAAAAGCGATCGCTGCCAGCCTATGCAACCTCTAAGATAGGCGGCGGTAAACACAGCGGCTGCGCCAAACTAACTTCAATCTACTCAATCTATTTTTTGCTCTGAGCGAATAAGAACAATGCTAGCTCTGCCGGGTCAAACTTCAGTAATTTGGCCGATTTAATGACTTGTTAGTTGTTTGTTAAAGCTAAAGGCTGGTATTCTGCTAGCCATTGAAGAACTGATGAATCTGCTTGCATGTAGTTTACTAACTAAGAGGATCGTGGTATGTCGTCACTTGGCAGAAGATCCAGAGCTAGGGCTGGAGGTTTCCTACACGATTTCAAGGAGTTTGCGCTACGGGGCAATGTAGTCGATCTAGCTGTTGCCGTCATTATTGGTGGCGCCTTTGGGGCTGTTATCTCTTCATTTGTGGCCGATATTTTGATGCCCGCCGTCATCAATCCGTTCCTATCCCAGGCGGGAACTGACTGGCGAGAAGCCACCATCGGCCCCGGTATTAAAATTGGCAGCTTTCTGGGCACCGTTGTCGACTTTGTCATCATCGCCTTTGTGCTGTTTCTAGTGATCCGCTTCTTTGAGCGATTTAAGCGCCAAGAAGAAGTAGAGGAAGCGGTCGTTGAACCTACGGTTGAGGAAAAGCTGAACGTTACTTTAGAGCGCCTCACTCACGCAATTGAGTCGCGGCAGATCTGAGAAACTTTATCTGCGGCGGGCAGTGCCCGCCCTACGTCTGATTCGTTAGCGGAGACGGCTAGCCAACAATCAGCGGCCACAGCAGCGCGGTGAGGGCGATCGCCCCTAAATGCTGGGGCCACATGAGCTTAAGGGACTGCCGCACAATTTTTTGTGTCACAATAGCGCTGGTCAAAACGCCAGCAATCAAGACGGCACTTTGCAAAAAGGCGATGACTGCCGGGTGAGCAATATACACAGGCACGCCCTCGCCGCTGAGGCCGAAGGTGGCAAAGCCCACCGATAGAATTTGACCGCCTTCGCCTAAGCCCAGAGTCAGGTAGTGGGCTAGGTTGGCCGCGAGGACGAGGGGCAAATAGCCATAGGCCAAACTGACGAAGCTCTTGGGGGCATAGCTCGTGGTGAGCTTGAATACCAGCCGGGTCAGACCGTAGGCGGCAAAAGGCACCAGCACGGGCAGGGCCAAGGCCGCCACAGAGGCGATCGCGTGAATGCCAAAGTTCTCCAAATTCAGCGCCAGCCCTAACTGCTGAGTTAGCTGCGGCAGGTGGTGTAGAAAGACGGCCCCCAGCAGCAAAAACAGCAGGGCTACCTCATAGCTACGGGGTATGTGGGTTGTCCATAGCTCAATGCCGGGCGGGCGCAGGTTGACCTCCACCGAGCGGTGCGGACAGGCCTTGAGACAGGTCATGCACAGAACGCAGTCGCGGTTGTCTTCTAGCTGGGCCGGATGAGAATAGAGGGGACAGCCATTGGTCTCCTGTCCTTCTCCTTTGCGGGGGCCACCTTTATAGCACTGGTAGGTGGTGCATTCTGCCGAGCAGGTCCCCTGCTGCGCCCGCAGCTCCGTCATCGACAGCTTGGCAAATAGGCCGTTCATGCCGCCAATCGGGCAGAGATAGCGACACCAAAATCGGCGCTCGAAAATAGCGGAGAAAATCATTGCCCCAGCGGTGATCAGCAGCAGCAGGCAGGCCGATAGGTAAGCCGTATTTTCTAAATTCCACAGCTCCTCCCACAGCAAAATCAGGGCAAATAGGCCAAACAAAAACCAGCCGCCCCAGCGCTCAGCTTCCTGACGCGGCCACTGTTTGAGCTGGCGCGGTACTAGCCACAGGGACAGCTTTTGGGTAACTTCGCCATAGATCATAAACGGACAGACCGCACACCACAGCCGTCCCACAAAGGGAAAGCCCAGCAGTACCAGCGGCCACCACCAGGCCCAAAACATGTTGAGCGCAAAGTTTTCCTGGCGGTTCTGCGGCCCTACAAACAGCACCGCAACGACAAAGGCGAAGAAGGTGAGGGTAAAGCCGTAGTTAAGGCGATCGGGCCACCAAGGACTGCGCAGAAAATTGCGCAGGCGAGGATAGGCATTGAGCAGATTGAGGCGGAGCTGCTTTTTACGCCCCTGGGAGGGCCAGATGATTTCCTCGGTGATGCTGGTGGTGCCGGCCATCTGAGACAGCGATCGCTCTACCAAGCTAGACAGCTCTCTCAAATTGTTGGGAAAGTCGTAGGCTTGCAGCCGTCGCAGGGCTTCTGGGGTCAGCTTGGGTTTGTCAATGCCTCGCGCCCGGCAGATGAGGCTGATGTAGTAGCTGACGTAGTCTTCAATATCTGCTTTACGAACCCGCAGCGGCGGCACCTTGATCACCTGATCGACGAGGGCGTTAATTTGCGGCAGCGGCTGCTCGGAGATAATTACAATGCGGGCCTGTGCCGTTTTCTCCGCCCCCGCTGCTTCAGCATTGCGGCTGATGGGCCGATAGATATTGGTTTCGAGCAGGTGGGCGATCGCGGGTAGCAGTTCTTCAGGTAGCTCTTGCAAATTGTTGAGAATTAGCGTTCCTTGCCCCAGGGCCTCTATCAGCCCTGGCTTGCCACCAGCGCGGCCAAACAGCTCGGCGCCGCTGGCCTGCACCTTAGAGCATTCCACCTGAATAATGGCTTCTCGCCGCTGGGCTGAGCCGTAGTGGATCAGGGCTGCAATGTTGTCTTTCTCTAGTCCCGGCTCGCCAAAAATCAGGACTGAGGCTTGGCTGTCGGAGGCGGTTTTAATCTGCGATCGCAGCCGCTGGGCGTAGCGACTGCGGCCAATAATGCCGCGCCGCGCTTTGGTGACCAGGTAGGGGCGCAGAATTGTTTGGCGCTCTTGCTCAAAGCTGAGCTGGGAGGAAAGCTGCTCGACTTCGGCGGCAAGCTGCTGGGTAAAGAGCTGGGTAATGGCCGGATAATCCTGCACGACCTGACGAAAGGCATCGGCAGGAATAAAAAACAGCTCGCACTGATTCAGCGTGATAAAGGTCTTCTGGACGGGCTGATTTAGCAAGAGGGCCTGCAGGTTGATCACTGAACCGGGCAGTAAGCTGACGGCTTTAGGGCGATCGCGATCGCTTTCGGCTTTGCCTGTTCGCAGAATCCACAGGCCGTCGGGGGACTGGTCGGCAACGGTGAGAGTCTGGTCGGCGGCAAGGGTGCGAGACTGCAGTAAGGGGGCGATCGCTTCTAGAATTTCTGCGCTGAGGATGTTGAGGGCGGTGCGCTCTTGCAGCCAGGTAACACAGTCGGCAGCGGCCATAAGACAAAGCCTTGATCAGGGTATGCTTTGATCTTCGTTTACTTCGCTAGGTTTGGTCAAAAAGATGATTGAGCTTTCTAAACTTTGGGTACCGCTGGCGCTGCTGGGTCTGATCGTGCTGGCGGCAATCTACTTCAGCCGTCTGTAGTTTCTAGTTAAGAGAGTTTCTTGAGTAAGTATTTGAGCCGATCAACTCTTCGGCGGACCTACCAAGGTGATCGGCTCAGGTTTATTTTTGGAGACTGTCGCCAGTCTCTCTGAAAACAGGTCTGGACTCCCTTTTGTACGCTCGATGAAATCCCTTCCACCAATTCTGACCGTAGGGAGTGCTCACGCCGAAACGCACACAACCCGAAAACCGAGATGCCGGTTACGGTGAGCGGGCGCGTCCCTAGGCCGAAAGGCGGAGCGGCAAAAACGCGGCATATAGTACCACGAACCACCCCGTCGCGTTTAATGCCTGTCCTCAACGATAGGTCTCAACGGGTGAGAATTCTAACGCTCCAATAGCATACGGGCTAGTTGGCTTGCTTCTAAAAATCGTCAAAAATTTTTAACGCGCTGCGCGCGTAGGAAAAAGGGCTAAAGATTAAGAAGTGCAAAGGGCTAAAGGGCTAAAGAGCTAAGGGCAAAAAAGTCCTCACGCCGAAACGCACACAACCCGAAAACCGAGAGTATGGTAACGGTCAGCGGGCGCGAACCTAACCCGAAAGGCGGAGCGGCAAAAACGCGGCATAGAGCACCACGAACCACCCCGCACGACTCTTTTTCCTTGCTCACCGCCCTCTAACCAGGCAGAACTATCTGGGGGTGCTCCTTCATAGCTGTCATGCCAAACATCCTGGCACCACTCCCACACATTGCCGTGCATGTCGTGTATGCCAAAATCGTTAGGCGGAAAAATACCCACTTCTGTCGTTTCTTCACGGAAGCTACCATGAGGTCCTTCCCCGTAGTTACCTGGGTACGTTTCCCCCTCATACTCCCAATCAGTTCCTCGATAATTCGCCAAGTCAGTTGTAATCGTTTCCCCAAAATGAAACGGGGTTGTTGTACCAGCCCGACAAGCATATTCCCACTCTGCCTCACTCGGCAGACGATAGATACGCCCTATCTGCTGCGACAGCTTATTACAAAAGGCCACCGCATCCTCCCAAGAGACTTCCTCTACTGGGCGGCTAGCCCCGTTTTCACTGAAATGAGACGGATTTTTGCCCATCACTGCCTGATACTGCGCCTGGGTTATCGGAAATCGTCCCATAAAAAAGGCAGATACTGACACCTGATGCTGTGGCCCTTTGTAATA
>JAAHIC010000268.1 GCA_010671965.1 Leptolyngbya sp. SIO4C5 | reverse complement strand
AAAACCGGGATTGAGCAAATAGTGAACCGTTGCCTTGATTGTATAGTGCTTCTTTCGGAGTTGCTTAGCATCAGGCTGTTTGCTCAAGATACTGGTTGAGATCTTCGAGAATGCGAGTCAGCTCGGCTTCGGTAGTCAGGCGAATCCGGTCATCTCGAATGGTGAGCAGCAGCTTAGCCGCAAAGGGAGTCGGCCAAATATTAGGATTGCAGAAAACCTCTAAAAAGACCTCGCCGGTATGCTGATACTCCAGGGTTTTTTCTGGCTGTGTTTTTTTGCCTGCGCTGGCCTGGGTCGTCGCGATCGCCTTTAGACTCGTCATCAACTCCCCCAAAGCAGCCTGCAGCTTTTGAGCCGCCTCTGGCGAAAAATTAAACCGAACTGAGCCTTCGCCTAAGTTCAATGTCATCTGTGTGGTCATCACTTCAGTTCAGTAGAGCGTCGGCTAACATTTTGCCATTGATTGCCCTGCTTAAACGGTCACTGTTATCCACAGAGGGACAGATTGCGGCTGACGGTCCTGCTGCGTCTTATTCGGTAGTGACAATAGACGACTTTAATGAACGCCTAGCGAGTACAAGTTAGTTAAGTAGGCAGGCGCGATTGCGGTGAAAAGCTGGTTGCAGATTTTGCAACTTCGGGGGGAAACTTTGGCCGGGCTGCCAGACTGTGGATATCGAATTCCCCTAAGCTTATGCCGTTATTGCTATCTCGACCTACCCGTCTGATTATTCCTGTCTTGAGCCTTTTAGTGTTGGCGAGCTGCGGCTCTGCTGAGCTAACAAGTGAAAGGGCAGCGGAAGAAATCGCGGCTGACGCCCCAATGGCCCAAGAAGCTGCTCCCGCCGAAGGCTCTGCGGCTTTGCTGGCAGATACCACCGCCGCGCCCACTGCCCCACCCCAGTTAGCCAAGCGAGCCAGCCTATCGCTGACGGTAGATTCAACCGAGGCCGTGGCTGAACAGGTATCGCAGATACTACAAGCCCAGCAGGGTGATTTGCTCTCGCTGCAGGATCAGCCGTCGCATAGTTTGGGCGATCGCCGTCAAATTTCAATTCAGCTACGAGTACCCCAGGCAAATCTAGAGGCTACGCTGAGCGCGCTGAAAGAACTTGGTACAGTGGAATCTCAGGCGATCGCTGCTGAAGACGTTTCCAATCAGCTTGTAGACCTGCAGGCGCGGCTGCGTAATCTGCGCCAGTCTGAAGCTGCTTTGCTAGAAATTATGGATCGCACCGGCTCTATTGCGGAGGTGTTGGAAGTTTCCCGCGAGCTGAGTACTGTGCGGCAGTCGATTGAGCAAATAGATGCCCAGCAAAAAGCTCTGCAGGGCCGCATTGCCTACTCGGTGATCGATTTGAGTCTGATTGAGGCTGTGCCAACCCCACCCACCGCGCGTCCCCTGCCGGAAAAACTGGAAACTACCTGGCGAACCGCTACCCGTTCAGTCAGTAGTTTCACGGTCGGCCTAATGCAGATGGGATTATGGCTGTTGGCCTACAGTCCTTATTTGGCGGTAATAGCGATCGCTGCCGCTGTTGGCTATCGCATTCGCAATGCTAGAAGCACCGAATCTTGAACAATCTAGCGTGATCTTTCCGCCTAAAGAGCAATACAAAAATCTGTTAAACAGGGCACTCTAATTTCAGGTGACGAATCGCACAGATGTTGCTTCCGAGTTTTAAGGCTGTCTGCTGACGTCTCTGAAGATTTTAACTGTTGACTAGATGTTCAACGTTTGCCTATGGCTTCTTCGCTGCATCCCCATAGTCCGTGTCAGCATTCAAGGGGTGATAGCGATCGCCTGTTAGAAGCCCTGGCAACCACTAGCCACCTCTTGCTCACTGAGGATAATTACTCTCAGGCTATTGACTCTGCCCTAAGCATTTTGGGAGAGGCCGTCAACGTCGATCGAATTTATATTTTTGAGAATCATACTGATCCGGCAACGGCAGCTCCCGTCGCGAGCCAGCGCTGGGAATGGGTTGCTCCCGGCATTGTGCCTGAGATTGATAATCCTGAGCTGCAAAATCTTTCCTATCAAGATCTTTTTCCGCGCTGGTATCGGGTTTTATCTCAGGGTGACTCCATAGAGGGCTTAGTTGAAGCTTTTCCCGTTTCTGAGAGGATGGTACTTGAAGCCCAGCAAATTCGCTCTATTTTAGTCATGCCCATTCGGGCCAACCAGGAGTTTTGGGGCTTTGTGGGGTTTGATGCTTGCCGCCAAGAGCATATCTGGTCAGAGGGTGAAAAAGCTCTCTTAAAAGCAGCCATCGGTAGCTTGGGAGGACGTATTCGGCAGCAGCAGACCCAGGAGTCTCTGCAAAAGCTCAATGAAAGGCTCGAAGCCAAAGTTGCGGAACGAACTCAGGATCTACGACACAGCCGCGATCGCTTGTTTAACTTAGCCGATAATCTACCCGGTGTCCTCTGCGAACTACGGCTGAACAGTGCAGGCCAACTCGTATTTTCTTATGTTTCATCCGGTATTCAAAGTCTGCTTGGCATCAGTCCAGCGACATTATTGACAGATGCGACAGTGCTAAACCGCTTCTTTGGCACTGACCAGCCCACACTAGAACAAACCCTACAGCAGGCGGCGGCAACTGACCAGAACTGGGAGCATGAGTGGTGCATTAGCGATTCTGAAGGCCAGCAAAAATGGATTAGAGGCGTTGCTCGACCGGAAAAACAGCCCAATGGCGATATCCTTTGGTATGCCTATCTGTCTGACATTAGCGATCGCAAGCAGTTTGAAGCCAAGCTCCAGCTCTGGCAGCAGGCCGTTAAGGCCAGTAGCAACGCTATTGTCATCAGCGATGCCCGTCAGCCGGAGATGCCAATTATCTACGCCAATCCTGCCTTCGTGCAGCAGACGGGCTATTCTGAAGCGGCTACACTGGGGCGCAACTGTCGCTTTTTGCAAGGGGAAGACTCCAATCAACCTGGGCTACAACCGCTGCGCCTCGCGATTCAGGCTGCCACAAGCTGCACCGTACTGTTGCGCAACTACCGCCAAGACGGCACGCTCTTTTGGAATGAGCTGACAATTTCGCCCATTTTCGATGACAAAGGCACTCTGACCCACTTTGTCGGCATCCAAAACGACATCACTGAGCACAAACTGACTGAAGAAGCGCTTAAACGGCAGCAGCTGCAGCTATCCTCACTGCTGGACAACATTCCTCATATTGCCTGGCTGAAGGATGCCGAAAGTCGCTTCATTGCTGTCAACAAGCCCTTTAGTCTGGCCTGCAACAGAAGCAGCACTGCTGAGCTGGTCAATCAAACAGATTTAGACGTGTGGCCACTCAAGCTGGCTCAGCAATATCGCCAAGACGATCAGGCTGTGATGCAGTCCCGTCAGCAAAAGCGAGTTGAAGAAAAGTTAGAGACCGCTGACGGGGAAATCCGCTGGATAGAAACTATTAAGACTCCCATTTTCGATGATGAAGCAGCCGTGATTGGGACCGTTGGCATTGCCATGGATGTGACTGAGCGAAAGCAAGCTGAAGATACGCTGCGCCAGTCAGAGGCTCAGTTTAGGCAGCAGGCACAGGTGTTGCAAAACACTTTGGTAAAACTTCAGCAAGCGCAGTCACAAATGATCCAGAGCGAAAAAATGTCTTCTCTGGGGCAGCTAGTTGCTGGGGTCGCGCATGAAATCAACAATCCGGTCAGTTTCATCTACGGCAACATTGACTATGCCAAGCAGTATGTTCAAGATCTGCTAGAGCTGGTCACGCTTTATCGGGCACAGCCTCCCAACACCGAGAATCGGCGAGTTCAGCAAAAAGCGGCTGCCATCGAGCTAGATTTTCTGATTCAGGATTTGCCTCAGCTTCTAGATTCTATTGCGGTGGGTGCTGAGCGCATTCGGCAGATTGTGCTTTCTCTGCGCACTTTTTCGCGCATGGATGAAGCCGATAAGAAAGAAGTCGATATTCATGCAGGCATTGACAGCACCCTGATGCTTTTGGCCCACCGCCTCAAGGCCCAGGCTGATCGTAGCGAAATTGCGGTTATTTGCGACTATGGCAATCTCCCGGCGATCGAATGCTATGCCGGCCAGCTCAATCAGGTCTTTATGAACATTTTGGCAAACGCTATTGACGCGCTTGAGGAGGCGAATGAAAGCGATGGGCTGCCCTATTCTCAGCAAAAAGCCGGACAGATTCGTATTCGCACCGAGCAAACGGCTGCCAATCGAGTGACTATCCGCATTGCAGACAACGGCCCCGGCGTGCCGCAGTCAATTTGCTCAGATTTGTTCAACCCTTTCTTTACCACTAAGCCGATTGGCAAAGGCACAGGAATGGGCTTAGCCCTCTGCTACCAGATTATTGTTGAGCGACATGGAGGGCAGCTAGCGCTAAACCCGGAAACGCAGCAGGGCGCAGAGTTTGTAATCGAAATTCCTATCTGTCAAACAGCTGCTAGTTCGTGAGGAATATTTGCTACTCCTTTCTACGAATAAACAACGCTGCCTAAGCTTTGACCTGATTTTCTAAAGGCAAAAACACTGTCACAACTTCCCCCTGTTGAGGCCGCTGGCGGACAATCAGCTTGCCTCCGAGAGCCTGAAACAGATTCTTAGTCACATCTAGGTTTAGCGTTAGGCCGCCTGTTTCCGGCTGAAACATCAGGAGCTGGCCAATCGACTTCAGCGGTGAGGCCGATCCGTGGGATTGATGGGTACAGGCTTCAGCTCCAGCATTAGTCTGCTCATTAGACTGAAACTGCAGCTTAAGCTGATGACCTGCCAGCATGACGCATAGCTGTAGGTGACTGTCGCAGGGCAAACTGTTAGTAAATCGCTCTACCAGCCCGGTTAAGACCTGCTTCAGCATCGTCGGATCGCTAGCGACCATTGGCAGTTTAGGCGGCAGCAAGACTTCTAGCGTTAGGTTGCGGCGGCTGGCCTGTTGCTGCCAGTTGGGAATAGATTCTTGAAAGATTTGAGATAGGGCAATGGGCGTCAGCGGCGACTTAGGCTGACTGCTCGCTTCGGTTTCCAGCTCGACGGCCTTAAAAATGAGGTTGAAGCGATCGATCTGTTGCGTACACTCGCGATCGATCGATCGCAGCCGTTTAGAAACATTAGCCTCTAAGTCGGGGCGACGTAAAAGCGATCGCACTAAAGTCCGGATTGTCGTCAGTGGCGTCCGAATCTCATGGGCCATTGCCTGTAGCAGTTCGGCATCCGGGCTGAGAGAGGGGTGAGAAATCTCTGGTCTAGCAGCAGGGGCCGTGACAAACCGCAGCGGAATTGATGCGGCAGAGAGCTTATGTGCCAGGGCAGTCACAGAATTACCACGAGGAGCCGCATGACCATTGAGGTCCGGGCTGACTGTGGCAGTCGGCTGGGGCAGTGTCGTCAAGCGTGCCGCCGACTGATGCGCTAGCAGATAGCGGCTAAAGCGGGTTACGGTTTGATAGCTCGGTTCGACCACCGGAAACTTTTCTGCTAATGCTTTCAGCCGCTCTAGACAGTGAGGCTGAACTAACAGTACCCGCGATCGCAAGAGCTGATAGGCCTGCTCTATAATTTCCGGCGTAAAAGAAAAGCGAAACTTGGGTGCACCAGCAGCATCTTGTCCCAGTACCAAGATCAGGCAAAAGTGCGCCGTCAACACCAGACAAAATCGCTCTTGTCCCAGGGGATCGCCTGGCACCAGCGGCAACATCTGAGACGTATGAGCTGTAGGCAACTGACTGAGATCAGCAGGCATGAGCTGCGGCGGCAGCACTGTCTCTTCCAGTAGCTGGGAGTTAAAAATCCAGGTGGAAAACTGCGGCATTAACCCAGGCTGGTTAATCACAGGCAGAGGTCCGGAAAGAACAAGCCCTTCCAAAGGCGGACTGCCATCGGCCTCCGCCACGGGGCTAGCTGCCGCATCAGTTACGAGCGCTTGCAAAAGCTGATTGAGCGCCGCGATCGCTCCCTGCCATTCAGCTTCGGCCTGCAGTCCTGACTGATGTGTCGATGCGGCTGAACGGCGAACACCTGTATTTTCCGCTGTATCTGGGTGAGCTGACTGGCTTTGGGTAGATGCCGTTGCCGCTGGTAGGGCTGGTTCATCCAGCGCCACTAGCTCACTCAAAGTTGAAAAAAAGCGGTAGCTCACAAGTTCTCTCCCTGCTGCGCTGCAGTTGCGGCCGAATACCTAACAATAGGTGTCGTGAAAGCGCTTCTGCATTTCAGCGATCCGGCTCATATCTAAAAGCCTACCGGCAAGACAGAGATTAAGGTATGAGTAGAACCGAACGAGAAGAGTGCAGTTTCCCTCGGCGGTCAACCGGTTCAAGGCGTAATCGGTAAAGACACATGAAAGACAGTACCGACGCCGGGCTGACTGGTAAAGGTGATCTGACCGCTGTGGCACTCGACGCACTGCTTGACAATGCTCAGTCCCAGTCCAGTTCCAGCAATTTCTCCTACATTACTAGCCCGGTGGAAGGATT
>JAAHIC010000267.1 GCA_010671965.1 Leptolyngbya sp. SIO4C5 | reverse complement strand
CGGCAAAGTCATTCTGCCAGCGAAAAGAGTAGACCTGCGCCCCCAAACTTTCAGCGACCTGGACAGTCTCATCCGTCGAACCTGTATCCACCACAATGATTTCATCAGCCAGTTGCTCAACGCTGCTGAGGCAGCGGCCAATCCGAGCAGCTTCGTTTTTGACAATCATGCAGAGGGACAAAGCCATAGGTAGAAATGACGAGCGATCGCCGCAATAACGTCTTAGCCAGAAAAGCAGCCCTATTAGCCCGCTAATCCGGATGCCAACTTTTCCCGATCCAGTGTATACCCCAGCTCGTCAAATCAGGCTGTCTATCAAAAGTGATGGCTAAACCAGCCGTGGTTGATACCGACCTGCTGCTTTGGACTGAGCGAGAGCAAAAACCGCATCTGACAGATATTCCTATGGACAGAGAATATTAGCCACCCCATTTACTTTCCTTAATATTCTCGTTAAGATTATTAATATATATGAAGCCACTCTCATGCACTCCTCACTTATGTCTATTACCTCTTTAGCAACTCGCGTCTTTAAGCCCAACGTCAGCCCCAACTTCTGGAACCAAACGACTTGGGCTATCCTACGGGTCGTCATCGGCGTTGTCATGGTTCACAACGGTCAGGACAAACTGGCCAATATCGAAAGCTTCGCTCAGGCTTATGTGGCCTATCTTGGCCTACCGTTTCCCATCTTTCTCAGCTACGTTGCCGCCTTCACTGAACTCATTGGCGCACCTTTAGTTGCGTTTGGTTTTCTCACTCGCCCAGCGGCTTTGGGACTCTTCTCTACCATGTGCGTGGCGATGTACCACCACGTCTCAGTGGCAGGTCTCAGCTTGCCCTATCTGGAACTCTCTGCCATCTACGCAGCTTCCTTTCTGTTCTTCTTTGTCAACGGCGCAGGTCTGTTCTCCGTTGATGCGCTGCTAGCCAACTGGTTAGACACCTCGGCCCTCTCCGCCCGCGCGAAGCAGATCATGCGTTTAGAGAGCGCTTATCAGGCCAGCACCGAACCAGAGACTGCCGATACGGCTGCTTAGTAAAGCGCATTTACGCTCGATTCTGAGTAGTTTCAGGCTTGAGTCTGCTCAGCTAAAACCAGATGAGGACGGTGTTCGTAGCACCGTCCTCATCGTGTCAAGAGGTGAAACGGCGGGATCCGCGTCTTTCGACTAAATCAGCGCCTAGTTTGTCTAACCAGGCTCATGACTGCATTTTAGCCGCTGCCGCTGCGATCGCTTGCCGCACCTGCTCGAAGCCAGTGCCGCCATAGCTATTGCGAGCCGCGACGACCTGATGGGGCGCGATCGCCTCGTAGATATCTGCCTCAAAAGCCGGATGGAGGGTCTGCCACTCTTCCAGGGTCAGATCTTTCAAAAGCTTGCCAGCCGCCAGCGACGTTTTCACCACTTTGCCCACCAGGTTGTAAGCCTCGCGGAAAGGAACGCCTTTGCCCGCTAGATAGTCAGCCACGTCCGTCGCATTAGAAAAGTCTTCAGCAACGGCCTGGGTTAGCCGCTGGGGCCGAAACTCCAGTCCTTCCTGCAACAGGATCGTCATGGCTCGCAGACAAGTTTGCGTCGTCTTGACGGTATCAAACAGAGCTTCCTTATCTTCCTGCAGGTCTTTGTTATAGGCCAAAGGGAGTCCCTTCATCATCACCAGCAGCCCCTGCAAATGCCCAAAAACCCGCCCGGCTTTACCCCGCACCAGCTCCGGTACATCGGGGTTTTTCTTCTGGGGCATAATGCTGGACCCTGTAGAGCAGCTATCTTTGAGGGTGACAAAGCGAAACTCTTCTGAGGCCCAAAGAATAATTTCTTCAGATAGGCGGGTCAGGTGTAGCACAATCAGGCTGGCACCACAGGCAAACTCGATGGCAAAGTCGCGATCGCTGACGCCATCAAGACTGTTGCTGTAGGGGCGATCGAAGCCTAAAAGCTCAGCCGTGTAGTGGCGATCGATGGGAAAGGTGGTCCCAGCTAAAGCGCCACAGCCCAGGGGGGAAATATTCACCCGCTTTAAAATATCGCCTAGGCGTTCCCAGTCTCGCTGGGCCATTTCAAAATAGGCTAGCAGGTGATGGGCTAAGCTTAACGGCTGTGCCCGCTGCAGGTGGGTATAGCCCGGAATTAAGGTTTCAACATGCTGCTGAGCCTGCTGTAGCAGAGCTTGCTGAAACTCTCTCAGGAGGGTACGAATTGTCTGAATTTGCGATCGCAGGTATAGCCGCGTGTCGGTGCCCACCTGATCGTTGCGGGAGCGGGCCGTGTGCAGCTTTTTGCCCACATCTCCTACGATCTGGGTTAGCCGATGCTCTACCGCAAAATGGACATCTTCATCGTCAACGCCTGGCTGTAGCTGCCCCTGACGATATTCCTCTAAGACCTGAGCCAGCCCTTGTACAAGCTGCTGGCCCTCGGCAGCGGAAATGATGCCCGTTTTAGCCAGCATTTTGGCATGGGCCTGGGAGCCAGCAATGTCGTATTCAATCAGGTTGATGTCAAAGCCAATGCTGGCATTGAACTCAGCAATCTCAGGATGTAAAGCCGACTCAAATCGCTGGCTCCAAGTTGAGGAAGAAGGGGATGTACTCAAGGTCTCTAGATTCCTAAGCGGTTAACCACCTCACAGAATATAGCAGCCCTGTTTACTTAGTTATAGGTTGTCATGCCGCGAATTAAATATCCGATGACAATACCGATGATCAAAGCCCAAATCTGGCCTGACTGGTAGAAAGTGCTAAAAGCGTTGCCAAAGTCACCTAAGACATCTTGATCAAACTGTTGGGCAATGACCGCTGACTCAGGCCGGAAAGAGAGGTTACTAGCCATAGGAGTAGGCTGGATAAAGGCGATCGCCGGAACTTCAGCACTCCAACCATCGCTGACGGCGGGGAGGGGGCTGAGCTGTGAGGGGACAGCCGCAGCACTTTCACGCAGAACTAACTGTTTCAGCATAGACAGGTCTCCAGCAGCATAGAAGGGATACAACCCCAAACTATACAGCAGAAATTTCGAGATGATCCGGGTTTGCCTCGGGGCTAGCGCAAATAGGTATTCACATATTGCAAAATACCGTCAGCAATTCCCTGGGCCATCCGCTCGCGCCAGCCGGGATCTGCCAGCAGAGGAGCATCTTGGGCACCCGTAACAAAGCCAACTTCTAGCAGGACAGCAGGCATGGAGGTATTGCGAATCACGTAGAAACGGGCTTGTCGCACCCCCCGATCATTGAGGCCCCCCGCTGCCAGCATACTGGTGTGCATGATCCGGGCTAAACGTAGTCCAGCATCAGAATAGTAATAGGTTTCGGTGCCGTTTACCTCCGGGCGGCTGAGGCTAATGGCATTGGCGTGAATGCTGACAAACAAGTCCGCATCAGCCCGCTCTGCAATTTGCACCCTGGGTTCTAGATCTAGTGTCACATCCTGTTCGCGGGTCATCACTACGCTGACGCCGTTTTGCTCCAAAATTTCTCGCACTCTTAGCGAAATCGGGAAGATCACCATCTTTTCTTGCAAACCGCCGCGGCCCACCGCCCCTGGATCGCGGCCTCCATGTCCTGGATCAAGGGTAATAACAACGCGCCCCTGCTGGGCGGGTAGGGGGCTGACAACGGGCGGTGTCACCGTCGGAGGAATGGCAGGCGGGTTGGGGCGAGGGGGAATAACAGGTGCCTGGGGTGCCGGCGGCACGGGGATGGGTTCAGTTTGAGTGCTGGCAGTCGATGAAGGGTTGGAAGCGCCGGGGCGATCGCCAATTGAGTTAATCGAGACCCCAGCAGGCGGCACGATAATAATGCCGCCCAGATTAGTCGTATTGATTTGCCAGTCGGGGCTGCCAGCAGCTAAATCTAAGGTGATCTGAGCGCTCGGCGGCGAGGTCTGCTGCTGGGTAATCTGCCAGCTACGGATACTGTAGCGATTGTTGGGCAGGTCTTGAGCCGAGAGACTGGCGGCGATCGCCGTATTGGGCAGGTCAATCGTAATTTGACGGTCATCGCGCCGTCCGCTGCGCTGCACCTGAATATCTGGTACCTGTCCGCGGGTCCGCACAAAGAAGCCATCCGGAGTCGCAGTCACCGATTCTAGTCGAGTCGCCGCTCCGGCTGCTGGCTGACCGCTGACGGTATTGGGCGAAGGCCCCGCCGCCGTCGCTGGCGGCGGTGACGCCTGCGCGGCGACTCGCTCCGGCGTCGGTAGCTGCACCACCCACTGATTAGCCCGCTGTCCCCGCACCTGTACCTGCTGCGGATCGACCGTATAGCCTGCATCCAGCTCAATTACCAAGCGGGCGGTTTGCTCGTTGAACTGTCCGGCCCGGACTTCGCGGATAGCCCCGCCGACCGGCTGGCGAGACGTGGGACTGCCTAAAACCGTATTGGGCAAATCGATTACTATCCGGGTGGGATTAAAGATGAGCTGGGCACGCGGTTGAACACCAACGTCGGTTGTAAAGACTAGCTGATTCTCGCGGGCATCAAAGCGCCAGTACTGTAACCGAGCTGCCTCAGCGGGAAGGGTAACGACGAGTGCGCTAGCAGCTCCTAGAGCGCTCGGTATTAGCCAATTAAATCGCAAACTGCCTCTCTCTCCTCAATTGCTAGACGCAACTGCAATGACGGTGTGACCGTTAAATCGGTGCCAGGGGATACGCAAATTTGGCCAGTCAGGCTAGTGTCGCACTTCATTGAAACCTGTGCAATGCCTCGCTACTTGATTCAGGGCTGGCTCTCCTAATTCAGGAGAAACTGGGCAATTATGCTTGCCCATTGTGCCCTGACTGGGCTAAATTCGCCTATCCCCCCCGATGGGACTAATCCCACAGCCGCCGCCACCAGGGTTCTGGAGCGATCGCAGTGGCTTCGGGCAGTTTGGCCCGAATCTCGCTGATGTCCCATCCCGTCAGCCGCGCTAGAGTTTGCGCTTCCTGCTCAAAACGCTCCGGCAGCGATCGCTGATAGGCTTCCCCAGCCGGGCAGTCCATCTCGCCCGTGTAGGGATGACGCAGGATGTAGCGTCCTTGGAAAAACTGCTGGTTTGAGGTGGACTGAAAGATCAGATCTTCGGGAAACTTGTCGCGGGTGTAGCGGACATGCAGCCGGGTCACAAAAGCGCGGCTCGTGGGGCCAGGGCGAAAGCGATCGCTCGGCTGGCTCAGCCAAAAAACACCCGCTTGACGCAGTTCCTCCGGGGACAGCGGATCTGCCGCACAGGGATCACAGCCCGCCATGTTCCAGGCATATTCTAAAAACGCTACGTTGCGGCCCTCTCGCTCATAGGCCGTCTGGAACATCGCCTGATAAAAGTCGCCAAACTCTTCTTTAACAAACACCGGAATTTCGGCATTAGAAGGCACATTCACGGTGCGATAGTTGGTCAGTTCCGCCTGCCCCTCCGGCGTGATGATATAAACCACTAAGTCCTGCGCGGCCTGAGCGTTAATCATGCCTAAGCGAATTGGCAACATGAAGCGGGGCGACTCGTACGCCATTTGCAGCGGGCGCAGCGACTGAAAGCCAGCGCGATCGAACTCTTCTAAGTTCACCTTAGCTACAAAAAACTTCATCCCCTGGCGAATATAGGGCCGCAGCAGCTCGCTGGCACCGGGGGGAATGCGATAGTTGTTTTGACGCAGCCAGGTTTCTAGCCCGTCCGACTCGCGGGCGCTGAGAATCACAATGTCGTACTCACCGACCGTAAAGCTCGACTCAACCGTCACCCCTAGTACCTCATCCTCTGCCTGCTCTGCGACAGCAGTGTCGGCTCGCTGCAGCAGGGCATCCGCAGCAGGCGCATAAACCAGCGGCGGGCGGCAGGGGTCGGGGTCAAAATACTCCACTAGGCGTGGGGCGCTGAAGGCGTCTAATCGCTCCACAATTGCTGGCTCACCCACGTTTACCTGTTCTTCTGCCAATACGGTGGGGACAGGAACCACCATGGCAAAATCAGTTACCTCTCCCTGATAGTCATTCGCCATCGTCAGTACCGTGCGATCGCCATCGCGGGCAATAATCACCTGTGAGGCTTGGTTATAGAGGCTAGTGTCGGCTTTGGCGACGTAAAAGCCGCAAAAGGCCCAGGCACTCGGCGCCAACCCCAGAAAAAAAGCGATCGCCGCTAAGCTTAGAAAAAGAGAACGCCAGCGATTCATAACTCCAACTCCCACTGCAAAACTTCCTACTTACTTGCAACCTGCTACTCGTCTTAATTTCCCTCCAGCAGAGCGGCTGATCGTGTCCCTGCCTGCCATTCAAACCGCTGAGCGCTCCACAGGCGATCCAGCAGCCATGTGCTAGGAGAAACAATAAACAAGGCCCAGAAAACAGCGTCCGGCTGATAGAAATAGTTACGTAGAACAAAGGTAAGCACAGCGATCGCACCGGCCCACAGCAGCCGCGCCGCTCTGCTCGGTCGGCAGCGCCCCCGGCCGCCCTCCAGCCACCAACTCTCCGCCCCCCCGTCTGCCG
>JAAHIC010000266.1 GCA_010671965.1 Leptolyngbya sp. SIO4C5 | reverse complement strand
AGAGATGCTGACCCTGTCAGACTATTGGGGCCGGCAGCCTGTGGTCTTAGCTTTTACCCGTATCTTCACGGAGAATCAGTACTGCCCCCTGTGCTTTCCTCATATTGTGGCGCTTAACAAAGCTTACAAACGGCTGCAGGCTAAAGGGGCGGCTGTTTTAATGATTACCAGCACTGATAACCGTCAAAGCCAGATTGTGCAGCAGGATTTAGGCTTAGATGTACCTTTGTTGAGCAATCCTAGCTGTCAGGTCTTTCGCCAGTACGGTACCGGGCAGGCTCTAGGGGCACCTCTACCAGCCCAGTTTGTCTTGAATTCACAGGGCTACATTGTCTATCGTCATCTATTTTCATTTTTAGATGCCAATGCCAGCCTGGAGCGGCTGCTCAAGTATCTTTAATCGCCAGGCGATCGCCTACTTTTGCCTGACGACTGTTGCGGTTGGAAAGTTTTTGCAAACTCAACCCCTAGCTTTGTCTATATCACCGCAATACATTCAATTTCGACTAGAACATCTTTGGGTAAGCGAGCTACCTCAACGCAGGCCCGCGCCGGAGCCGTATCCCCCTCAAAGTATTGGGCATAGACGCCGTTGACCTTGCCAAAGTCGTTCATGTCCTTGAGAAAAATAGTGGTCTTTACCACGTTTTCTAAACCCGCAGAAGCCGCTTGCAAAATAGCTGTCATATTAGCGATCGCCTGCTGGGTTTGTGCCTCCACGTCTCCGGCTCCGACAATTTCTCCCGTTTGCGGACTGAGGGGAATCTGCCCGGCAACGAAAATGAGCTGACCGGAGGCAGCGATCGCCTGGTTGTAAGGGCCAACGGGAGCGGGAGCCTGATCGGTGTGGATGACTTGGCGGTTCATGGGAAAGAGGGGTGAAGAGTGAATGACGGCAGGGTTGGGAGAGAAAGTCAGGCGATTTGCCCGCTAAGACGCCGATAGACGGTGGCAAGGGCTTGGTCGTCTCCGACGTTGCCGGGGAAGAGGACGACGGGCAGGTTGGGCCACTGGGCGTGTTCGGGTGGGGTGCGGACAATGGAGACACCGGGCAAAATTTGGCCCAGCAGCCGGGCGGTTCGCAAAGCCAGCCCTTGGCTGAGGGTGTCGTTGGAGGTAATACCGCCTTTGCTAATCAGAAAGCTAATGTCTGCCGGACAGCCACGCAGAATGTCCATCAGCAGCGCGGATACCTGAGCGCCAAAAGCTAGGCGAGCCTGAATATGGTCGAAGGTGAGTTCTTCGCGGCTGGTATAGACAACGGCTGTTTTGCCCTGCTGGTAGGCCGCGGCGATCGCCGCGACTACGTCCTGTAAAATTTGCCCATACTGCTGTGGATCTTGGCTAAGGCACACCACATCTACCTCAATGCCGACCACATGGGGAGCAGCCAATAGCGGCCCTAGCTGCTGGGTGGTTTTTTGGACGTGGGAACCCACCAGCACAATTCCGGGCTGCCCGCTGCGGCGATAGGTTGCCATATCGGCGGCAGCCACAGGCTGGGGCGGCAGATTTGCTAGCGCGGTTAAAATGCTGGCCGCACTGCGAAACAAAAACTTTTTGCCCTGGGCAGCAGCAGCTAACAGGTCTTGGGCAAAGCGGTCCAGGTCGGCTTGGGTTTCGCCGTCAACAGCGACGCAGACATTTCCTGAGAGCTGCATGAGGCGATCGCCCGTCCCCTGCCGCATCTCGTCTAGTAAAAACCGCTCCACCTGAGCGGCGGCTATCCTTGCCTCAGTTTTTTCTTCCACGTAGTCTGGCAGGTAGCTGTGGTGATAGCCAAAAACGGAATCCTGAGCAAACTCGGTTTTGTGTACAGGCGTTTCAACCCCGTCTATGAGCAGATAGTGGGTGCTGTCACGGGTGATGCGGCCTCCTTCAAAAAAGGCGGGCACTAAAAAGTGAGCATCAAACGGCCCGAGTTCAGCCGCGATCGCGTCGGTTTCAATCGGATAGTGGCCTCGCAGGGTGGAGTCAGAGCGGCTGACGACGAGGTAATCTTGGGTGCCCGTTTGGGCGATCGCTTTTTTCAGATTTTGGCAGACTTCACGGGTGACGGCCTTGGCCTCCGCCGCAGGCAAGGCCCGCGTATTGGTCAGCACAAAAAAGATGGGAGAGCTATCCTGCAGTCCTAAACAGAGGGTTTCCACATCCCAGCGCAGCAGCAGCAGACAGCTATGAACCGTCTGCGACCCGGTGGGATCGTCATCTAAAACAATAATCTTGGGCTGAGCCATACTTGCTAGTTGCCGCCATTCTGTTAAGCAGATTATCACGCAGGCTGGCAATCCACGCGATCGCAGTCTATCTTCTTGTCATCAGAGGGATAGGGGAAAGGAAAAAATTGCGATCGCCGCATCCAGAGAACCGAACCCCGACTACCGAATCTGTTTGCTAGGCTAAATCTACGAGGTTTGGTGCCCCTGAATAACTGGCTGGGGCGACAAACCTTGACTAGCTAAGTCGAAGATTTAAGCGTTCCAACAGCGAATCACTTGGTGAGGAGGACAGCCGATGGCTGCGACTGACTTCAAAGACTACTATGCCGTTCTGGGCGTAAATAAGTCGGCCAGCGCCGATGAAATCAAGCGAGCCTACCGTAAGCTGGCTCGTAAATATCACCCCGATGTGAATCCGGGGAACAAGGCAGCAGAGGCCAAGTTTAAAGAAGTCAGCGAAGCCTACGAAGTTTTATCCGACACTGATAAGCGCCGCAAGTACGACCAGTTCGGCCAGTATTGGAAACAGGCTGGGGGGCAGGCGGGCTATCAAGGCACGCCTAGCGACTTTGGCGGGTTTGACTTTGGCGCTTACGGCAGCTTTGAAGAGTTCATTAGTGAGCTGCTGGGCCGTATGGGGACAGGGGGTTCCACGGGCAGTCAGCGTCAGTACAGCTATCGCACGACGTCACCAGGTGCGACTGGCTTTGGCTCTGGCTTTTCTGGTTTCGACGGGGGGTTCTCAACGGGAGCACCTTCTAGCGCTTCGCTAGATCAGGAAGCCAATATTTCTTTGAGCTTGGGGGAAGCTTTTCAAGGCACGCAGAAGCGGCTACGCATTGGCAGCGAAGTGGTGGATGTCAGAATTCCGCCGGGGGCCAAGCCAGGAACTAAGATTCGGCTGCGGGGCAAGGGCAGCTACGATCCGCGCACTCAGCAGCGTGGCGATGTTTATCTCACCGTCGAGCTGCTGCCCCATAGCTTTTTCCAGTTTGAAGGGGACAAGCTGACCTGTGAAGTGCCGATTGCGCCGGATGAGGCCGTTTTGGGCGCCAAGATTGAGGTGCCTACCCCGGATGGCCCGGTTACAGTCAATGTGCCAGCGGGCATTCGCTCTGGCCAGTCCCTGCGACTGCGCGGTAAGGGGTGGCCGAATCGCAAAGGAGGACGGGGCGATCAGCTTGTGAAGGTACTGATTGTAGCGCCCAAGGATTTAACCGCCACTGAAAAGGAACTGTACGAAAAAATTCAGGCCCAGCGATCGTTTGATCCGCGCCAGAATTTACGTCAGGTCAGCCTGTAAGCCTCGCAAAACGCAGAATTTTCTACAGTAGCTCACCAAAGTAAACGCTGAAGGCGGGCAGATAAACAGTATCTCCCTGGCGATCGAACTCAAAGCCCAGATAGACACCTTCACAGGTAGTATCCGCTGGTAGCTTGTAAGTCGCCGGGCGATCGCTCAGGTTGAACAGACAAAGCAGGGACTGCTCGGCATATTCCCGCACAAAGGCCACGATCTTTTTGTCACTCTCTCGCCAACAAAAGTTTCCGGCCTGCAAAGCGGGCTGCTTTTGGCGCCAATAGAGCAGGCGTCGCCAAGTATTGAGCAAAGAAGTGGAATCGACAGCCTCGCGATCGACGCTCATCGAGTAGTGCGCTTGAGGAATGGGCAGCCAGGGTGCTTTAGCCGTTGTGAAGCCAGCATTGAGGGCTTCAGCCTGCCAGGGCATTGGCGTTCGGGAAGGATCGCGGCCTTTGATATCAGGATAGAACGTTTGTCCCATCGGATCTCTAAGCTGCTCCGGCGAGATGTCTTCAGGAATATCCGCGGTCGTTAGCCCTAACTCGTCTCCCTGATATAGGCAAAAGGCACCGGGCAGAGTCAGCAGCAGCGCCGCCACCATATGGTAAAACGCATCGGGATAGGGCTGACCGCCCTGGCAGCACCAGCGAGACTTGAGTCTGCCGTAGTCGTGATTGCCTACAATCCAGCAGGTACTACCTGTGGCAAAATTTTCTTGCACATGGTTGATCAACTGATGCAGCAGCGGTGCTGTCAGTGGTTTATCGGCTAGTAAACCCGTGTGATAAGCCAGATGCAATCCTTCGTCCGCTTTGACATAGTCGCCTGCCAGCTTAACGGAATCTTCGCTGATGGCAATTTCACCCAGGGTCATCACGTCGGGATATTCGTTGACTAAGCGGCGAATTCGAGCGATCGCCTCGATATTGCAGTCATGGCAAAAGCTGTACTTTAATACTTGTTCCGCCAGCGGATGCCCTGCGGGAACGCCATCAGGCAAGGGCATGTCTTCAGAGCGAGGCGGATTGTCTCGCAGTTCTGGATCGTGAATGTAGAAGTTGACTGCATCCAACCGCAGGCCATCAACTCCCCGTTCCAGCCAAAATCTGACGTTGTCAAGAATGGCGTCCACCGTTTCAGGATTATTCCAATTCAGGTCGGGCTGATCTGCGAGAAAGTTGTGGAGATAGAACTGCTGGCGTGACTCGGACCAAGCCCAGGCACTTTCGCCGGTAATGGCAGAGCGCCAGTTATTAGGGGGGGAACTGTCAGCCTGGGCATCCGCCCAGACATACCAGTCAGCCTTGGGATTATCACGGCTCTGCTGGCTTTCCACAAACCAAGGATGCTGGTCGGAGGTGTGGTTGAGTACCTGATCAACAATGACTTTAAGATCTAAGCTATGAGCTAATTCAACTAGCTGGTCAAAATCTGCCAGAGTCCCAAACTGGGAATCGATCGCTCGCATGTCGCAGATATCGTATCCCATATCTTTCATCGGTGATTTGTAGATGGGACTGAGCCAGATGGCATCTACGCCCAAAGCCGCCACATAATCCAAACGCGAAATAATGCCCTGCAGATCGCCAATCCCATCTCCATTTGTATCCTGATAGCTCCAGGGATTGATCTGATAAATGACAGCATTGCTCCACCAGCGGTTTTGCTGATTTCCCTGATGATCGTTTTCCCAACCCCAGGCCCGCCGATTAATTACTGAACTGCGCCACCAGGGGGATAAAGCTGCCATATTCAACGCTTCAAAACAACGAAAGGACTATACAAAAGAAATGCTACACCCACTTCCCTCGCAGGAGGGAGGCAGATGCAGCTTTCAAGCCCGCAAAACTAGAAAAAATTGTGGAGAGAGTATCTCTAGTAAGCGCCTTCGCCCGCTTTTTCGTAGTGCTTGGCGATCGCCCAAACAGCATGAATGCTACCTGGTAGCCAAGCCAGCAGCGTCAGTAGAATATTGATTAGCAGCGTAGAACTCACTCCATAAGTCAGAAAAACACCTACGGGCGGCACAAGAATACCCAAAATAAATCGTAAAATTTTCATCTTTTAACTATCCAGAATAATTGCTTTTGATTATTAGTGTAAGCTAAGCAACTGGCTTTCTTTCTCTATCACCAGGAAGAGACTTTTAAGCCATTAACAAAAATTTACTTTGGCTTGGGTTATCGCCTAAACATCTTTCCTGCTGGATGTTTCGAGAAAAATTGTATCAGGCGCTATTTTTCTCGAAAATCCTACCGATTTGCGCTCAAATTCGTATGCAAAGCAGCAATCTGAGCAAGAATCTGCCCTTTGAGAGAGGTTAATCCAGCGTTCCAATTAGACAATTGAAGTGAAAGTTTGCTTTGCTGGATGCTATGTCAGTTGTTATTGATGTGACAAGCTGACATTGGCTGTCTGAAAAGCTTCATTTTTAAGCTAACTAATTAAACACTGCTTTGAGGTAAAACAAATCTATGCTGAAACTTTTATTAACTGGACTAGTAACAGCGCTGAGCCTGCTGATCGTTGACCTAGTCGTTCCTGGTGTTAACATTGCTACTTTCCCGGCCGCTCTAATTGCTGCTGCCTCGATTGGCGTTGTCAACTCACTGATTAAGCCAATTCTCTCTGTTCTCTCCTTGCCGCTGAACATTTTGAGCTTCGGACTGTTTTCGCTTGTCGTCAACGGTATCTGTTTCTGGCTGTCTTCTGTTCTGGTACCTGGATTTAGCGTCAGCGGTCTGCTGGCGATCATCGCTGGGCCGGTAATTCTGTCTTTGGCTAGCACTTTCCTGGGTAATTACTTGGGAGAGCGCTATCCTGCGATTCAAGGCAGCCCGACTGAAGCTGACGGCTAGTCATGGCTGAGCTTTCAGCACTGCTACGCCCCAACTTGGCGTAAAAGTGAGCGGCCTTGGCCACTCACTTTTACGCCAAGTTGGGGCGTAGCAGA